>NZ_LLXS01000008.1:0-120907 GCF_001431585.1 Stenotrophomonas pictorum JCM 9942
GGTTAATGGGGGGATTACCCTATGAGGTCGCCGTCCCGGTCAACTCCAACGGCAAGGTCACCGGCGTGGAAGTGGCGTACGAACAGCCGATCGGTGACAACTTCGGCGTCAATGCCAACTACACCTATGCCGATGGCAGCACGTCCCATGTATGGGAAGACGGCAGCAGCAACCTGCTGGGCACCTCGAAGAACACCTACAACGTGGGCGGTTACTTTGAAAATGACACGTTCGGTGCCCGCGTCAGCTATACCTATCGCTCGGCCTTCCTGATCGGCCTGAAGGGTGCCAGCCCGTACTACCAGGACGAGTTTGGCACCCTGTCGCTGTCGCTGAGCTACAAGGCAACCGATTGGCTGAGCGTGAGCTTCGATGCGCTCAATCTCAACAACCCGACGCTGAAGTACTACCAGAGCAGCAACATCCCGAGCGCGTTCTACGAGAACGGCCGCCAGTACTATCTGAACTTCCGTTTCAAGTACTGATCTATCCCGGCGCGCACCATCGCCGGTGAGTGTGATGCGCCGGGCCTGGATCATTCCGGGCCCGGCGTTTTTTGTTTAGTACCCTCTCGAACCACAAGAACGGAGCTCCGCCCATGACGAAGTCCCCTCCCGCGCGCAACCGCGCCCCCTGGCTTGGCAGCTGCGTATTGCTGGGCCTCACCGCGTTGCACGCGCATGCAGGCGACCTCGGCGCCCCGCTCCAGCTGATTCCGCTGCCCGCCAGCTACCAGGCGGTGGAAGGAAAAGACTTCGCCATCGGTCCTGCCACCCGCGTAGCCGGCAGCGATGCCACCTCGCGCCGCGTCGCCAGCCAGTTCATCAGCCTGCTGAAACAAAATGGCGGCCCCACGCTGGCCGTGAGCGACAAGGCCAACAAGGCACAGATCCGCTTCCATCTGGACGCTTCCGTGGCGACCGGAACCGAAGGCTATGCAGTGAAGGTGTCCAGCAATGGCATCGACGTCAGTGCGCGGGATGAGGCCGGGCTGTTCTACGGCGCGGTGACCGCCGCACAACTGCTGACCGGCGACAAGACCGGCCAGGTTGCCGCGGCCACCATCGAGGACGCGCCCCGCTTCGGCTGGCGCGGTTTCATGCTCGATTCGGCCCGCCACTTCCAGAGCATCGACGAGATCAAGAAGCTGCTCGATGCGATGGCCCAGCACAAGCTCAACACTTTCCACTGGCACCTCACCGATGACCAGGGCTGGCGCATGGAGATCAAGCGCTACCCGAAGCTGACCGAAGTGGGCAGCTGCCGCGTGCCGCTGGGCGATGCCGGCCGCAACGAGGAGACCGGTGAGCCGCGCACCTACTGCGGCTTCTACACCCAGGAGCAGATCCGCGAGATCGTCGCCTATGCCGCCGAGCGCCACATCCGGGTAATCCCGGAGGTCGACGTGCCGGGCCACGCCACGGCGGCCATCGCCGCTTATCCGGAGCTGGGCGTCACCGACCAGAAGCTGGTCATCGACAACCAGTGGGGCGTGTTCCCCAACCTGTTCAACACCGAAGAAAGCACCCTGCAGTTCCTGAAGAACGTGCTGCTGGAAGTGATCGGGATGTTCCCGGCCGAATACGTGCACGTCGGCGGCGACGAAGCGGTCAAGGACCAGTGGATCGCCTCCGCGCGCGTGCAGGCGGACATGCGCGAACTCGGCCTGAAGGACGAGATGGAAATGCAGAGCCACATGATCAAGCGTCTGGAGAAATTCCTGGAGCAGCATGACCGGCGCCTGATCGGCTGGGACGAGATCCTCGAAGGCGGCCTGCCGCCGGCAGCGACGGTGATGTCCTGGCGTGGCACCGAAGGCGGCCTGAAAGCGGCCAGCGAAGGCCATGACGTGGTGATGTCACCGGTCACCCATATGTACATGGACTACCTGCAGACCGAATCGCCGAACGAGCCGCCAGGCCGTCCGACCACAATCACCCTGCAGAAGGCCTACGAATTCGAACCGGTGCCGGCGGAACTGGCAGCCGACAAGCGCTCCCATATCCTCGGCCTGCAGGCCAACATGTTCAGCGAGCACACCCGCAACAGCCGGAATCTGGAACACAACCTGTTCCCGCGCCTGGCGGCAGTGGCCGAAACCGGCTGGAGTCCGCAGAACAAGCGCGACTTCGAAAGCTTCCGCGCCCGCCTGCCCCGTCAGCTGCAACGCTATCAGGCCATGGATATCGCCTATGCCAAGACGCCGTTCCAGGTGGACATGAGCAAGAAGGGCGACCGCATCGCCGGCACCGCCGAAGTGACTCTGGACAATCCCCTGGGTTATGCGGTGCGCTACACGCTCGATGGCAGCGAGGTCACCGCCAGCTCGCCCCTCTACAACCAGCCACTGCAACTGAAGCTGCCGACCGAGGTGCGCGTGGCCGCGTTCTTCGACGGCAAGCCACTGGCTGCGGAAAACCGCTTCCAGTTAACCCGCGATTCCCTGCGCATCCGCGAAGACACCCAGCTGGGCCTGTGCCCGAACGGTGGCAAGCTGTTGCTGCGACTGGAAGACGACGGCCCGGCCGAAGGGGAGCGCGCGATCTTCAACGTCAACATCTTCAACCCATGCTGGCTGTGGCCAAAAGCCGACCTGCGCGGCGTGCACAGGGTGAAGGTGCGGGCCGGCCGGATCCCCTACAACTTCCAGCTGGCCGGAGATGAGCCTGCCCGCAAGTTCGTACCGGCACGCAGCACGCATGGCGAGATGGACATCCTGGCCAACTGCGAAGGCAAGCCGCTGGCGAGCGTGCCCCTGCCGGCCAACCCCGCCGCCGACGGTTTCCTGGAGCTGGAAGCCCCGATTACCGGCACCGATACCCCCACCGACCTGTGCATCCGCTTCACCGGCGACACCCGCCCGAACATGTGGACACTGGATCGCGTGGAGCTGCAAATGGCGGACTGATCAACCCAGACCCCTGTAGACAGGCCGCTGTAAACAAAGGCCACCGGGGACGGTGGCCTTTTCTTTTGGGAGGACAAAAGGCATGCGAATAAATTTCACAGCCAAAGGCGTCACCCTCCACAAAACGGCTGAAACGTAAGCAAGGTTGCAGGTGAAAGTGAAATATCCCCGTAAATCATTGATATGAATGGGGCATGTACAACCTGATCAATATGAAAATTTTTTGCAACGCAGCTTGACATCGTTGTCACCCAACACGAAACTCCGGCTACCGCAGCGCCCAGACACGCCGCGCGAATCTCCGGGGAAAGTCCAGTGGCCGTCAGCATCCATCCAGCACACGATGTCTTCACCCCCCGCCCTGCCCCCTTGGTGGCCGCGGACGTGGGGGGAACACACGTGCGCGTGGGACTGATCCAAGCGGCTGATGGAGTGCCATCGAATCTGGATGTGCTGTCCTATCGCCAGTACCGCTGTGCCGATTACCCCAGCCTCAGCGCGATCCTTGCCGACTTCCGCAGCCAGGCACCGGGCGTGCGCGAATGCGCCATCGCCAGCGCCGGCTATGCACTGGAAGACGGCACGGTGATTTCGGCCAACCTGCCATGGGCGCTGAGCACCACACGCATCCGCGACGACCTTGGCTTCGAGGCGGTGCACCTGGTCAACGATTTTGAAGCCGTGGCACATGCGGCGGCCCATATCGATGCACGCCAGGTGTTGCAGCTGACCGGCCCGGCCGACGCAGCGTCGGGTCCGACCCTGATCGTTGGCCCCGGCACCGGCCTGGGTGCCGCGGTATGGATTCCCGGCCCGCGTCGCTCGGTGGTGTTGGCCACAGAAGCCGGCCAGGCGTCACTGCCGGCCACCACCGCACTGGAAACGGCGGTACTGCAGCAGATGCTGCGGGGTCGCTCGCATGTCTGTATCGAACAGGCCCTTTCTGGCCCCGGCCTGCTCAATCTCTACATCGCGCTGTGCGCCATCCGCGACGCCCGTCCTGTCCACGCCACCCCCGATGCCATCAGCACGGCCGCCCAGGGCAATGACGATCCGGTGGCGCGTGAAACCCTGCAGCTGTTCTGCGGAATCCTCGGCTCGACCATCGGCGACATGGCGCTGCTGTACGGCATCAAGGGCGGCATCTACCTGGCCGGCGGCATTCTGCCGAAGATCAGCCAGTTCCTTTTGAACAGCACCTTTGTCGAGCGCTTCCTCAACAAGGGGCCGATGACCACGGCGCTGCAAGGCATTCCCGTGAAGCTGGTAGAGCACGGGCAACTGGGCGTCATCGGCGCCGCAAGCTGGTATCTGGGCCGGAGGGACGTCTAACCCGGAGCACTTCCAACCGCAGTACCCCGGTGCATGTGTCGAATCAACCGCGCATGGACCCCCACTACGCAGTGTCCGGTGCACACCGGAAATCCAACAATGATGAGGAGAGACATCATGAGGTACCGCAAGTCCGTACTATCCGCCGCGATCGTCACCTGCCTGAGCTTCTCGGCCCACGCACAGGACGCCAGCCAGAGCGCGACCGACCTTGATCGCGTTGTTGTCACCGGCATCCGCGCCAGCCTGCAACAGTCGCTGGAAACCAAGCGCAATGCCGATGCCATCGTCGATGTGATCACCGCTGAAGACGTGGGCAAGTTCCCGGCGTCCAACGTTGCCGAAGCGATGACCCTCATTCCGGGCGTCACCATCGACAAGGCCTACGGCCAAGGCGAGAAGGTGTCGATCCTCGGTACCGATCCGGCATTGAACCGCACCCTGCTCAACGGCCAGTCCATCGCCTCGGGCGACTGGAACATGTCCGATTTCCCGACCCGCACCTTCAACTACTCGCTACTGGCACCGCAGCTGGTGGGCAAGGTGGAAGTGTTCAAGTCGCCGGAAGCCCGTCTGGAAGAAGGCTCGATCGGCGGCACCGTCATCATCACCACGCGCAAGCCGCTGGATATGCCGGAAAGCACCTCTATCACCGGCCAGGTCAGTTTCGCCCGCAATGACCGCGTCGAAAAGACCGATCCGCAGGCGTCGGTCGCCTTTGGCTGGAAGAACGCTGCTGAGAACTTCGGCGTGATGCTTTCGGCACAGTCCCAGCACGAAAGTATCCGCCGCGACGGCATCGAGGCCTATGGCCATGTGACCGGCAAGGATTACTACCAGGGTCAGGGCGGTGGCGGCTCGGTCATCAATCCGCCGATGGATTGGTCGATCGGTGCGCCGAAGGACCCGACCTGCGTGGGTACCTGCGCCGACACGCTGGCCAACAATCTGACCGCCATTGGCCCGAACTCGATCAGCGCGCACTTCTTCGAACAGGAGCGCAAGCGCAATACCTACTCCGCCACGCTGCAGTTCAAGCCGGTTGAGCAGCTGAGTATCGAAGTCAACGCACTGAAGATCGATGCCAACTTCGATCATATGGCGCAGTCCATGTTCGTGATGCCGGGCAATGCGTGGAACAGCCTGTTCACGATGACCGATGTGACCGTCAAGGACGGCCTGATCACCAGTGGCACCCACAAAAACGGCCTGGCGATTTTCGATCTGCAGAACCGCCGCGCCAAGGTCGAGTCGGAAACCTACGACGTCAAGATCGACTGGAACGATGAGCGCTGGTTCGCCTCAACCCATATCGGCACCACCAAGGCCGAAGGTGGCCCGGAGCAGGTATTCGGCGAGTTTCTGGCACGTACCGATTACACCTGGTCCATCGCTGGCGCACCGAAGAACCCCGGCAGCGTGACCTTCAACGGTGCCAACCCGTTCACCAATCCGGAAATGTTCCAGATGGACGGCGGCTGGGGTGCAGATCCAACCCAGCCGACATGGAATACCGGCTGGGGTGGCAACCTGGTCGAAAAGCCGACCGTGGATAAAGAAACCTACGGCCAGTTCGATTTCGGTCTGAAGCTGGACTCGCCGATCTACATGCTCCGCGCCGGCTACAAGCAGCGTGCGCACAAGACCAGCCAGATCCAGCGCGGCGTGGCTTTGGCGTCGGTTGCCGGTTACGGCGACGGTAACGCTGCAGATTTCGATCCGCGTCCGTTGCCGGGCAACTACCTCAACGGCTTCAGCGGCTACGGTGATCTGGGCAACCGCTTCACCATTGATGGCTGGAAGCTGGCCGACTTCATCTCCAGCGGCGACTGGCTGGCACCGTGGCAGACCATGCCGGAAGTGTCGACCTTCAATGCGGCCGAGTTCGTGCGTAACACCTGGGCGATCGACGAGGACACCAAGGCCGTTTACCTGCAGGCTGATTTCAGCTTCGATCGCCTTCGCGGTAACGTTGGTGTGCGCTATGTGCAGACCAACGTCGGCAGCGGCGCATGGGCCTGTTCGGTCAACGTAAGCTCCTGCCCGGTCGACAAGTACGAATGGCGCGTACAGAAGAGCAAGTACAACAACGCTCTGCCGAACCTGAACCTGGCATTCGACGCAACTGAAGATCTGGTGCTGCGCTTCTCGGCAGCCAAGACCATCGCCCGTCCGGGTTACGCTGACGTCTCCAGCTACCTGTGGCTGGCCGATCAGACCCTGACCGGTGGCGGCGGCAACCCGAACCTGAAGCCGTATCGTTCGACCAACCTCGACTTCTCGGCCGAGTGGTACTTCACCGAAGATGCAATCCTGGCTGGCTCGTTGTTCTATCGCGACGTGTCTGATTACATCCTGATGTCCTCGACCAGCGAGACGCATTGGAACCAGAACCAGAACATCGACACGGTGTATCAGGTTGACCGTCCGCAGAACGCAGGCGACGCCAAGATCAAGGGCGCTTCGCTGGCATGGCAGCAGAACTTCGGTGCAGGTTTCGGCATCGTGGCCAACTACACCTACTCCGATGGTGAAGCCACCGGCGCCAAGGGGGCGACGGACCGTCCGCTGCCGTACAACTCGAAGAACCAGTTCAACATCGCTCCGTTCTACGAGAACGAGAAGTTCGCCGCTCGCGTGACCTACAACTGGCGTGACAAGTACTTCACCAACGTCAGCGGTGGCCGTGACCTGTGGACCATGGACTACACCTCGGTTGACGCCTCGGTGTCCTACAAGGTCACCGACAACCTGACCGTTGCACTTGAAGGCATGAACCTGCTTGATGAGAAGTACCACTCCTATTCGGGCGTGGAACAACTCACCCGCGGTGCATACCTGAGCGGCCGCCGCTTCATGGGCTCGCTGCGCTTCGCCTTCTAATGCAAATCAAGTGATTCACCTGTTTTACTCGCTGTTTTTTCTCCTCCAACGGGCCTAGGGTTTCTAGGCCCGTTTTTTTTGAGATAACGGCACACTTCTTTACGGAGCAACTATGACCCGCCTGCCCACGAATCCTCCCGTCCGCAGCCTGTTGACCAGCTGCCTCCTGCTCAGCGCCAGCTTCACCGCGTTCGCCGCGGACCACGCGGCCCAATCGCTGGCGGTATCCGTGATACCTGCGCCACAGCACGTGCAGCCGAGCCGCTCCAGCGTTGCTGTCAACAACCTCACAGCCATCACTGCCAATGACGATGCCGCTGCAATCGTCGCTCAGCAATTCATCGAATTGCTTGAAAGAACCAGCCCTCTAAAGCTCAAGCAAGCTGACGGAAAGAAAATGAGAGCTGGCGGAATCCATTTCAAACTCGACACCGCTGCGCCAGCCGGTACGAAAGGCAGCTACACGCTGGAGGTGGACGCAAGCGGCATCATCCTGCGCTCCGACAGTTCTGCGGGTCTGTTCAATGGTGCAATGACACTGCTGCAGATACTCACCGCCGAACCGGGCCGCACGGAAGTCACTGTCCCCGCCGTCAGCATCAATGATGCCCCGCGCTTTTCCTGGCGTGGCTTCATGCTCGATTCGGCCCGCCACTTCCAGAGCGTGGAGCAGATCAAGCTGGTGCTCGACGCGATGGCATTGCACAAGCTCAACGTATTCCACTGGCATCTGACCGACGACCAGGGCTGGCGCATGGAGATCAAGCGCTATCCGAAGCTGACCGAAGTCGGCAGCTGCCGCGTGCCGGCCGGCGAGGCCGGCGTCAAGGCCGACGGTTCACCCAACCGGTATTGCGGCTACTACACACAGGACCAGATCCGCGATGTCGTGGCCTACGCTGCCGCCCGCCACATCACCGTGGTGCCGGAAATCGACGTACCAGGCCATGCCCAGGCCGCTGTCGCCGCCTACCCGGAACATGGGGTGGTCGACGGCCCGACCCAGACATCGCACAACTGGGGCGTGAATCCCTATCTGTTCAATCCGCGCGAGGAAACCCTGCAGTTCCTGGAGAACATCCTGAGCGAAGTGATCGGGATGTTCCCCGGCCAGTACGTGCATATCGGCGGCGACGAGGCGGTCAAATACCAGTGGCAGGACTCGCCACAGGTGCAGGCCTACATCCGCGAGCTGGGGTTGAAGGATGAGGAGGCGCTGCAGTCGCGTATGCTCAAGCGTCTGGAGAAGTTCCTGGAAAGCCACGGCCGCAAGCTCATCGGCTGGGACGAGATCATCGAAGGCGGTCTGCCACCCGAAGCGACGGTAATGTCCTGGCGTGGCATCGAGGGCGGCATCGAGGCAGCCACCCATGGCCACGATGTGGTGATGACACCGGGCAATACGCTGTATCTGGACTTCCTGCAGACCAACTCGCCGGATGAGCCGCCGGGCCGCCCGAAGTTCACCTCAATGCAGCGCATCTATGCCTTCGATCCGATCCCGGCCCAGTTGAATGCCGAACAGCGCAAGCATGTGCTGGGCGTTCAGGCCAACATGTGGACCGAGCACACCCGCACGTTCGAACGTCTGCAGCACAACCTGTTTCCACGCATGTCGGCGCTGGCCGAGATCGCCTGGACGCCGCTGGCGCGCAAGAGCTACGACGACTTCCTGGCCCGTCTGCCGGCACAGCTGCAACGCTACAAGGCGCTGGATATCGCCTATGGCCAGACCGCACTGGCCGTGGCAATGAAACGGCAGGACGACCGCGCCGGCAACAAGGTGACGGTAGAGCTGTCCAATCCACTGGGCTACCGCGACATCCGCTACACCACCGACGGCAGCCCGCCCACCGCGCAATCGCCGGCCTACCCCGGTGCGTTGACGCTCCCGGTGCCCACGGAATTGAAGGCGCTGACCTTCTTCAACGGCAAGCCCGTCGCCGATGCCCCCAGCAGCTGGACATTCGATGCCGCCTCGCTGTTGACCCGCACCGACAAGACCCTGGCGCAATGCCCGCAGGGCGGGCGCCTGCTGCTGCGCCTGGAAGACGACAATCCGCTGGAGGGCAGCGGGCGGGACAATTTCGATGTCAGCATCTTCAACCCGTGCTGGCTGTGGGAAGACGCACAGTTGCAGGACATCGCCGCGTTCAAGGTCCGCGCCGGTCGCATCCCCTACAACTTCGGCCTGCTGAAGGAAGAAGAGGCCCGCCGCGGCTACCGCAAGCCTGTGGCCAGGTACGGCGAGTTCGAGGTGCGCGCCGGTTGCGAAGGGCGCGTGCTGGCGTCGGTACCGCTGCCGCAACATCCGGACAAGGACGGCTTCATCGAACTGGAAGCACCGCTGCGCAAGGGCGCCGAACAGACCACCGATCTGTGCATGACCTTCAGTGGCGATACCCGCCCGCAGATGTGGGTGCTGGACCAGATCCAGCTGCAACCGGCCAAGTAATTACCCGGGAGGGCGCGGTGCGTTCCCCAGGGTCCTCTCCACCCTGCGGCCCGCACCGCGCCATCTTTTACAGCCGTCACCGGTGCCGCGCAGGGCCCCGGTGACCTGCCAACCGTAGCAGCCCGCCCGCGTGTGGAAAAGCCGGATAGTGAGCGACGGCACTTCGGCGGCGCACCGCACCCGCTGGTTGCAGCGGCAACCCGGATTCCAGACTGGAACCGCCGCTCAACGCGGCTGCAAACGCAGCAGCAGATCGCGCAGTGGTGTCAGGGTGGTCAGCATCCCCGCGACAACACCGCTGGTGTTGGCCAGCGCATCCATCGGATCGGCCATACGGGTGGCGGTCAGGGCACCTTGCGCCCACTCGATGCCAATCCCCATCAGCACCAGTCCCAGCGCAACCGCGCCCAGCACGCGACGTGTGGCGAACAGCTGCACGGCGCAGGCGGCCAGCACGAAATACGCGAGGAAGTGTTCGAGCTTGTCGCTGTTGGGCGGCAATGCCAGCGGCGGCGGTGGAATCAGACACACCGCAATCACACCCAGCAATGCTACGCACCACAATCCCAACCACAACCGCGCGTGCCGCAACGGTTTAAGCAACGTGCTCACAGGCGCCAAGTCAGATCGCCCATCAGAAAGGCCGCCGAGAAATCCACGTCGCGACTGAAGCCCATCACCTGGAAACGCTCGCCCATCTCGCTGGGCAAGGTCAGCTTCTTGAGCTGATTGCGCAGACCTACCCGCCCGCGTTCATCAGCGTCTTGCTCGGCCTGTTCCAGCAGCCGGGTAATACCGTTGCCGAGCAGGAAGCTGGCCTGGTTGCTGTAACCGGCAAGATCAAAACCGGCATGGGTACCGGCCTCGGCCAGCGCGGTGAAATCCACCGATGCGGTGATGTCCTGCAGGCCCGGCCACAGATACACCTCGTTGTGCGCGCGATGCCGGTAGAACGCGCGCAGCGTGCCATCGGTGCGGTCATGGCGGTAGAACTCCGCACGCGGGTAGCCGTAGTCGATGAACAACATCGCCCCACGCCGCAGGCCACCGGCGACGGCCTGTATCCAGTACGGCAGCTGCGGCAGCACCTCCGAACGGTAGCCGTGGGCGAAAGGCTCCTCCAGATACGCCTCGATGTGGCGGACCGATGCACGCAACAACGCATCGGCCGGCATCGCGCCGCGCACGAAGCGGCCTTGGCCATCCAGCTCCACGGTTTCTTCGTAGATCTCGCCGTCGCTGGCCAGAAAGCGCGGCGTCGGCAATGCATCGATCACCTCGTTGGCGAACACCACCCCGTCCCAGTCGTCATCGAACGGACGGTCCAGCCACTGGACCCGTGCGAACACCTCCGCGCGCAGCACCTTGGCCAGCCGCTCCCGCTGGCGCTCGCGCAGATCCGCACTGGGTTCGAGAATCGCATAGCGCGCAGGCAGTGCATCCAGTTCATGCAGACGCTTGAGCATGACCTCGGCGAATGCGCCACTGCCGCCCCCCAGCTCCAGCATCCGCGCCTGCGGACCCAGTTGCTGCAGCACCGGTGCCAAGGCGTTGGCGGTGGTTGCAGCAAACAACGACCCCATCTCCGGCGAGGTCACAAAATCGCCAGCAGCACCGAACTTGCTGGCGCCGGCACTGTAATAGCCCCAGCCCGGGGCATACAGCGCCAGCTCCATGAAACGTGAAAACGGCACCGCACCGCCCTGGGCGAAGATGTCGGCGCGCAGGTGGTCAGCCAGCTGCTGGCTGTGCGCAAGCGCTTCGGAGTCGGGCGTGGGCAGGTCGGCGTGCATGATGCGGCGGTTTACGGGGACAATGCACAGGATAGCCGAGTGAGGAAACCACAGATGACAGAATCCCAACGGGTGGCCCTGGTCACCGGCAGCGCGCGCCGGATCGGCGCCGGCATTGCGCGGCACCTGCATGCCCATGGTTATCGCATCGCCCTGCATGCCCACCAGTCCGGCGAGGAGCTGCAGTCACTGGCCTTCGATCTGGAAAGTGAACGGCCAGGCAGCGTGCTGGCGCTGGAAGCGGACCTGCGCGATGTTGCCTGCGTGCCGGATCTGGTGGAACAGGCCGTCAGCCACTTCGGGCGGCTGGATGCGCTGGTCAACAATGCCTCCAACTTCTTCCCGACCCCGTTCGGACAGGTGCAGCCGGAACAGTGGGACGAGCTGTTTGCGGTCAATGCCCGCGCGCCTTTCTTTCTCGCCCAGGCCGCCGCCCCACACCTGCGCCGCCAGCGCGGCGCCATCGTCAACCTGACCGATCTGCACGCCACCCAGCCGCTGCGCGACCACCCCGCCTACAGCGCGGCCAAGGCGGCACTGGAAATGACCACCCGCACGCTGGCGCTGGAACTGGCCCCGCACGTGCGGGTCAATGCGATCGCGCCCGGCGCCATCCTCTGGCCGGAACAGGGCAAGAGTGAGGCAGCCAAACAGAAGCTGATGGAGCGTACGCCGCTGGACCGTCTGGGCACGCCGCACGAAATCGCCTCGGCGGTGCGCTGGCTGCTCGACGATGCCGGTTACATCACCGGGCAGACCCTGCGACTGGATGGCGGCCGCACGCTGACCTGAGCCGGCTCAGGCTTCCAGTTCGACGACGTCGAAGGCCTGGCCGTATTGCGGGTGGGCCTGCCACATCTGACGCAGGGTCTGGTGGCGCACGGGATCAACGAAATCCGGGGCGATATCGGCCAACGGCTTGAGCACGAACGCGTGCTTGAGCTCGGGCCGCGGAATGCGCAGATGGCCCGGTCCTTCCACCACCAGATCGCCGTAATACACCACGTCGATATCCAGCGTACGGTCACTGAAGCGCGGGCCGCTGCGGTCACGCCCGTGGGCATCCTCCACCGCATGCAGCCACTGGTCCAGCTCCAACAAGGGCATCTGCGTTTCCAGCATAACCGCGTTGTTGAGGAAATCCGGCCCGTCAAAGCCGACCGCGGGGGTGCGATAGGCCGGGGACACGCGCAGCGGACTAAAACGCCCGCGCAGCACTTCCACCGCCAGATGCAGATAGTGTTGCGGCCGCAGATTGCTGCCCAGGCTCAAGAGCACGGTGGTCATCGGTTGTCACTTGCCTGCGGCACTGCCGTGGTGGTTGGCACCATCATCAAGGCCGCGTGGAATCGGAGCGCACATGATAGGGCAGCAGTGAAGCAATGCCGACGCTGGCGTCGGACAAATCATGGTACTGACGCCAGCAGAACTCAGCTGACGCCAAGGGCATCGGCCACCGCGCGGAACACCCGCTGCATTTCCAGCGGCTTGGGCAGGGTGTGCACCCGGATGCCCGGCGGCGGAGGTATCTGATCGAAAACCCGCTCACCGGCCTCTTCCAGCACGATGGCCGGGCCATGGAAACCCATGCCGTGCATTTCAGCCAGCAGCTGGCCGGCCGACAGCAGCGGGATGCCCGCATCGACCAGCAGCACATCCGGCAATCCTGCCTGCTGCAGGTGCCGCAGCGCCGCGGCGCCATCCGCGGCCAGACGCAAGCGGTAGCCCTGACTGGAAAGCGCGTTGCCCAGCAACGACAGCCGTACCGCTTCGTCATCAACGATCAGTACACGCTGCCCGCGTCCGCCCGGAATCGCGGCCGGCCGCTCCCCGTCATCGGCCGCCAGCTCCGCACTCAGCGGCAGCAGCAGATCAAAGCAAGTGCCCTGTCCGGGCACGCTCTGGACGCTGATCACGCCTCCCAGGCCCTCGACGATGCGCCGGCATGAAATCAGACCCAGGCCGGTGCCCGTGCTCTTGGTGGTGAAAAATGGAGTGAAAAGCCGTTGCAGCGTCGCTTCATCCATGCCCACGCCCTGGTCCTGCACGCGGATGCACAGTTGTTCGCCTGCCACCGGATCAAACGCGCGCTCGGCAACCAGCCGCAACTGCCCGCCATTGGGCATGGCCTGGATCGCGTTCAGACACAGATTGAGCAGCACCTGCTGCAGCTCCGTGTAGTTGGCCTCCACCGCCAGACGTTCGTCGGCCACCTCCAGATGCAGCTCGACCGACGCGGGAATATTGCTTTTGAGCAGCATTCCCACCGCCTGGAACAGGCGCGACATTCCGACCGATTCGCTGGGCTGCCGCGAACCGCGCACGAAAGACAGCATCGACTCGGCCATCTCATGACCGCGACGCCCGCATTCGGCGATCACATCCGCCAAGCGGATCACCTTGGGATCATCGCTGCGGTCACGGATCAGATCCGGCACGATCAGCAGCGGCTGCAGGATATTGCGCAGATCATGGCTCAAGCCCGCCGCCAGCAGCGCCAGGCTTTCCAGACGCTGCGCACGCATCAGCTCCTCCTCGACGCGCGCGCGCTCCTGCGCACTGCGCGCATCACGGATGGCGCGTGCGACCGCGGAAGGAAGCCGGGCCGGGAGGTGCTTGATGATGTAGTCGTTGGCGCCGTTATGCAGTGCTTCCACTGCGGTTTCCTCACCCATGGTGCCGGAAACAAAAATGAAGGGAGTCTGTGGATGCAGCTCACGCACGATCCGCAGCGCCTGATAGCCGGAAAAACCCGGCATGCTCAGATCCGACAGCACGATATCCGGCGCTTCCTCCGCCAACGCGTCCAGCAGATCCTGCTCGCTGTCAACGCGTTGGAAACGCGCCTCCAGCCCGGCGTCCAGAATCTGGTCGCACAGCAACTCTGCGTCTTCCTGCGAATCCTCCACCAGCAGGATCCGCAGCGGGCCCAACGGAGCTCCCATATTTGGCATCTGCCGTCACTCCAGCTCGGGGGCCTGGTTGATCACCGCCCAGAAGGTACCGATCGTCTTGACCGCGCTGAAGAACTGGTCGACGTCGACAGGCTTGACCATATAGGCGTTCACGCCCAGATCCCAGCTGCGGGCCAGATCACTTTCCTCGCGCGAGGACGAAAGGATCACCACCGGCAGCCGTTTCAGCTCTTCCTCGGCGCGGATGCGCTGCAGCACTTCCAGGCCATCCATACGCGGCATCTTGATATCCAGCAGCAACACCGCCGGCAATCCATCCTCGCGGCCCGCAAAGGCGCCACGGCGCAGCAGGAAATCCAGCGCTTCCACGCCGTCTTCCACATGGACGATGGGATTGGCCAGGCGCGCATCACGCAAAGCGTCGATCGCCATCTCGGCGTCAGCGGAACTGTCTTCGGCAATCAGGATCGTACGGAGTGGATTCATGTCACAACCTTCAACTGTGCGCCTCAGGCGCTTGCGGGGGAATAATGAAATGGAACGTTGCGCCCTTGTCGGTCTCGGCCTCGGCCCAGATGCGCCCGCCATGGCGCATCAGCACCCGGCGCACGCTGGCCAGCCCGATGCCGGTACCCGGGTAGTCGCTGGCCTTGTGCAGCCGCTGGAACACCCCGAACAGCTTGCCGGCGTACTGCATGTCGAAGCCGGTGCCATTATCACGCACGGAGAACTGCTGACCGCCGTCGGCAAGTGCCCGGGACGTCACCTCGATCACCGCTTTGTCGCGACCGGCAGTGTATTTGACCGCATTGCCCAGCAGGTTCAACCACACCTGCCGCATCATGTTCTCGTCGGCGATCAGCACCGGCAGCGGTCCGATCTTCCACTCGATCTCGCGGTGGGCACCATTCTCCGGCTCCTCGGCCTTGAGATTGGAATCCAGCAACGAGCGGGTATCGTCCACCAGCGACTGCATATCCACCGTCTGCATCCGCATCGCACCGCGCCCCAGGCGCGAGTAGACCAGGAGGTCATCGATCAGCGCCGCCATCCGTTGCGCCGAACCGGTGATCACCTCCAGATAGTGGCGCGTCTTCTCGTCGGCGCCGTCGCCCAGATGGCGTCCGAGCTTGTCGGCGAATCCGGCCACATGCCGCAACGGTGCACGCAGATCGTGTGATACCGAGTAGCTGAACGCCTCCAGCTCGCGATTGACCTCGGCCATCTGCTCGACCTTGCCTTCCAGCTGGCGGTTGAGCTCCTCCACCCGCACCTGCACGGCGCGCTGCAAGGTGATGTCACTGACGGTCATCAGCACCACTTCATCGTCCGCATCCGGCAAGGGCATGCGCCGGGCATTGATCAGCATGGTTCTCACCATGCCATCGATGCTGCGCTGCTCGTGCTCGAAATCCCACAACTCGCGTCCACGCAACAGCACGTCCGCCAACCGCTGGCGGATGATCGCATCGGCCCACACTCCATCTCCGATCGATTGCAGCGGCCGCTGGTTGATGTCCTCGTGGTTGACGCTGTACAGCTCTGAAAACGCGGTATTGTGCAGCACCACCCGCTGTTCGTGATCCAGCAGCACGATCGGCTCGCGGACGGTCTGCAGCACCGAGTTGGCGCGGGCGCTGGCCTTGATCAGGCGCAACTCCGCCTCGGCACGGCCGCCTATCTGGCGCTTGAGCAGCCACAACACCAGGCTCAGCAAAAGCAGCTGCACCACCAGCGCGCTCCACGAGACGATCGACGACACACGCTGCCGTCGTTCGGCGGTGGCGGCGCGGTCGGCCAGCAGTTTTTCCTCGTGCTGCTGCAGTTCCTCCACGAGCATGCGGATGGGATAGCGGAACGTCATCTCCTCGATCATCGCCCGCTGGTGCGGGGAATCAGGACTTTGTGCCACTTCCTTGGCCAGCTCCATGCGGCGCTCGAGCATCGACTCGATGCGGCCCATGCGTACCAGCTGTTCCGGACTGTCTTTGACCAGCTCGGCCAGCTCCTGCATGGTGGCCTGCATGCGGTCCATCCTCTGCAGACGCTCATCCAGGGCTGGAGACTGGATACCCTTGGACAGGGTCAGTGCCGCCGACTCCACATCGCGGATATCGGCCTGCAGGTTGTACAGGCGCGCGCCCACCGCCTGGGTATGGGCAACCCAGTTGGCGGCATTGACGCTTTCACGCGACAGCTGCCGCATGGTAAGTGCTGGAACCACGATGATCAGGAAGGCCGCCAGGCCCAGGCCGATCAATCGCCAGCGATCCCAACCATCATCGGTGAACCTTGACAGCATCATCTCCCCTTGCATTGCTGGCCGTTACAAACAGCCGGGTAGGTCTATCACCTGCGTGGAGCAGGCTTGAACTCTCCTGCCCCGGATACCTGCCGCCGAAGCATTGCATGATTTACCCGCGGAGTGAACGCCGCGTCCGGCTTCATGCGACGTTCAACGCGGCATGGCAAATCCCGTGATTTTCAGTGCGGAAGCATCGACCGTGGCAACGCCGCGGGTCTGCATGCACAACGCGATGATCTGCTGCCGGGTCAGCTCCCCTTCCACGGTTCCCGCCAGCACAACACGCCCCTGCGATACCTCGACCGCGATTTGGGCACGACGCTCACGCACCAGCGGGACCAGCGCGGCTTTGATCCGGGTGGAAATCCACGCATCACCCGATGCCGTGGATGCATCGGCCGGAGGCGTTGGCACGGCATCTGTCCCGCTGGCTGGCTGCGCGATCGCGGCATCCACCAGCAGTGTGCAGACAAGGCCCAGCACGAACCCCCGCGTTGTCTTGTTCATCGCAGCGCTGCTCCGCCGGCCTGTACCCATCTGATGCCCCCATCGCTATGCATCTGTCTTCCTGATCGCGTGACCACCGAACTGACGGCGCATCGTCGCCAGCATCCGGTCGGTGAAGGAATTGCGCTGACGTGAGCGCAAGCGCTCCTGCAACGACAGGGTGATCACCGGCGCCGGCACCTCCAGATCGATCGCCTCGGCCACTGCCCAACGGGCTTCCCCCGAATCCTCGACATAAGGGGCGATCCCCGCCAACGTGGGATTATCCCGCAGCGCGTCGGCACCGAGATCCAGCAACCAGGAGCGCACCACGCTGCCATGGCGCCACAGCTCGGTCACTTGGGCCAGATCCAGTTCGAACTCGGCCTTCTTTTCCATCAAGGCAAAGCCTTCGGCATAGGCCTGCATCATTCCGTACTCGATGCCGTTGTGGACCATCTTGCAGAAGTGTCCGGCACCCACCGGTCCAACGTGCGCCCAGCCCCGGTCCATGGCCGGCGCCAGCGCCCTGAAAAGTGGCGCCAGTCCGGCCACCGTGCCGACATCGCCGCCCACCATCAGGCAGTAGCCCTCCTCCCGCCCCCAGATGCCGCCGCTGGTGCCGCAATCGACGAAGGCGACCCCACGCTCACCGCAGCGGGCCGCGCGCGCTTGCGACTGCTTGTACCAGGAGTTGCCGCCATCGATCACCACGTCTCCGTTCGATAGCAGCGGCAATAACGCACCCAGCGTTGCATCCACCACCGTGGACGGCACCATCAGCCACAGCCGCCGGGGCGCGGGTATTGCGTGAACCAGATCCTGCAACGTGTCGCTGGTGGCAATACCGGCAGCCGATACCTGCTCCCGGGCTTGGGCCGCGGGATCAAAGCCCTGCACATGGATACCCGCGCGATGCAGCCGCTGCGCCATGTTGGCGCCCATGCGCCCCAGACCGATCATTCCCAGTTGCACGCCGCACCTCATCTTGTGCTGAAAGACATTTCATTGCCGCACTCGCGCAGCCGGGCGCCGATCCAGCGCTGATAGAGCGTGGAATGCACATTGTGCAATGCCAGATCGATGCTGAAAGGTGTACGTGGATTGCGATCCAGCAGGCGCACGATATGGTAGCCAAGCGGCTTGACGCCTTTGGGATGTACGTAGATCAGCAACTCCCGGTACACCGGATCGGCCAGCAGCGCATCGATCCGGGCCAGCACCGCCTGTTGTTCCGCCGGCAGCGCGGCACGCAGTGCCGGATCGCGCTCATGCAACAGACGTTCAAAACGACGCCACCCACTTCCCGGCATCTGTTGTGAAAGCTGCCATATCTGCCGGTTGACGCGGTCGTAGTGGGCAAATCCGCCATGCCGCGCCAGCGCCTGTGCGGCCGCTGCACTGAGATCGGTGATGATGAAGTTCTCGGCCTGGTTGTTGATGTCATCCAGAAACCTGCGCTCGAACACATGCTCGATGAACCCCGGCACCGCCATGAACGCCTGGCGCCCCCGCGCCGAGGTGCGCACCGCCTTGCCATCGGCGAACAGCTCGCCGGCACTGCTGCCGAGCAGGATGCTCTGCGTATCGTGCAAAGTCAGGAACGTGCCGATCGAAAGCTCCGCGGCCGTGAACTCGCGGTCGAACAATACATCGCCATACAACTCGCGCTGGGTGGCCAGCTGGGCGATCTGCCGCCCGACTCCGCATTCGGAACGCACGCTGCCGCGGTAGAAGGCATCCATCGCGCGCGCATTGCCGGCCACGGGTGCATACCCCCGGCCGAAGCTGCGGAAGCGCTGCCACCCCTGCGCCCGCGCGCCGCCCACCCCGAAGCCGATCCAGCCCAGCTGCAATGCGGAAAAGCGGTAGTTCGTATTGGCCTGCAGCCGTGTCGTGGCGGTGCGTGCCGCATCACCGAGCCGGAACGCATAGGCGCAGACGCTGGCGGGACTCTGCAGCAATCCCGCGGCGAACTGCTCGCGCTGGCTGGCACTGTAGCGGGCGGGAATATGTACCTGCAGATCGCCCAGGCGCTGCGCCTCCATCACCAATCCCCGCTCGCACGGTCGGCCAGCCAGCACCTGCGGCTCCGCTGCGGACGTCGGCGTGATCCGCCAGCCCAGCTCCTGCAGCAGCGCAATGCCGCAACCGGCACGCGCCTGTGCGGCGAGCGGCCAGCCAGACACGGCGCACAACACCAATCCGCACGCCGCGGCCTGCCATATCCGGCCGCGGTGATGGCTCACCGGGCCACCCCGTCGGGTATCTGTGGCGCGGCCACCTCCTCCACATACTGCTGCAGGCGGCCGAAGAAATTGCGATAGAACAGCGCATCCTGCACGGTGCGGCTGGCCACGCGCACCAGCGAATCGTCATTGCTGCCAAACGGCACGGACACCGAACCCACCGCACCGACACCGACGCTGGCCGAGGTCGGTGATTTCTTCAGCGCATAGCGCTCCTGCACCGCACTGGCGAATACTTGCGCGCGGCCATCGGCGCGGCCCACGCACGACACCCGCAGCAACAGCTGCTCGTGCACTTCGTCCTTGGGCTGGAAATTCTTGCTGCCTTCGACACTGCCCGCATCGGCGCGGGTGACCGCATAACCTTGGCTGAGCAGCGCGCGACGAGCAGCCTCGCAGGCCTGGGCCGGCGCCACCTCGAGATTGCGCGAATAGGTGTCACCCGAATCGAACGACTCGCGCAGCACCGTGCTGTCGGCAACCTTGCCGCCACATGCGGCAAACGCCAGCGAGACGGTTCCGACCAGCAGATGCAACCGGCAGCCAGGCATGGGCGCTCCTCGTTTACCGAAGGCACTCAGCATAACGCCGCCAACGTCGCAGGACGTTGACGGCGTCATTTACAGCGCACCGGTACTGGCACTGCGCCCGGCACACAGGAAGATCAGTCGGCCCAGCGTCCTGGGCCACTGGACTGCGGCAGCACCTGCGCCGACAGCGGACGGTCCTTTTCCAGGAGATTCAGGGCGTCGGCCAGGATCGCGGCCGACTCCCTCAGCAACGGATCCGGGCGCTTCTCGGCAGCCTTCTCGCGCTCAGCATCCTTGACGATGTCGCGCTCGTTGCCGGTCAGACCGTCATCGGTGCTGTCCTCGGCCAGCGGATCCAGCGGCAGGCCCAACTCCTTGCGGATCTGCTGGCGCTGCTTGCGCTGGGCATCCTGCTTTTCCCGCTCGGCGCGGCGCTCGGCCTCGTTGAGCGAGATGTACTTCTTGGCGGCCTCGGTGCGGAACTGCTGCACATCCTCTTCCCACCACTGGAACTCGCGGTCGCTACGCACGCGTTCGGCATGGCGGGTTTCCAGCCGCGGCAGGATCGGCGCGAAATTGCCGTACTGGGTGTGCGGCACCGCGGCGATGCGGGTCCAAGGCAGCGCGTTGTCGTAGGTGCTCTCGCCGAATTCGCTGGCATCGACACTGGCCGGGAACGCCAGGTCCGGCACCACACCCTTGTGCTGGGTGGAAGAGCCGCTGACACGGAAGAACTGGGCGATGGTCAGCTTGACCTGGCCGAAGCGCTCTTTCTCGCTGGCCGGCCAACGGTCCAGCGGCACCACGTTCTGCACGGTGCCCTTGCCGAAGGTGGTCTCACCGATCACCAGACCGCGGCCGTAATCCTGGATGGCACCGGCGAAAATCTCCGAGGCCGAGGCCGAGCCACGGTTGATCAGCACCGCCAGCGGGCCGTCCCAGGCCACCGCCGGGTTGCGGTCGCTGTTGACAGTGACGCGGCCGCCCGATTCACGCACCTGCACCACCGGGCCCTGTTCGATGAACAGACCGGTCAGTTCGATGGCCTCATCCAGCGAACCCCCGCCGTTGTTGCGCAGGTCCAGCACCACGCCATCGAGCTTGTCGGCCTTGAAACCGGCCAGCAGCTTGGCCACATCGCGCGTGGCCGAGGCGTAATCGGTCGCGTTGCGACGGCGGCCTTCGAAGTCCTGGTAGAACGTGGGCAGCTTGACGATGCCGATGCGACGCTCCGGCTCGCCGGCAGCGCCCGGAATGGTCATCGTCTCGCCCTTGGCGGCCTGTTCGGACAGGCGGATCTTCTGCCGGGTCAGCGTCACCATGCGGTGCTTGCCATCCAGTCCCTCGGCGGCGGGAATGTATTCCAGCCGTACCTGGGTGTCCTTGGCACCGCGGATCTTGGCCACCACGTCGTCGATGCGCCAGCCGATCACATCTTCCAGCGGGCCGGACTTGCCCTGGCCCACGCCGACGATGCGGTCACCGGGCTTGAGCGTGCCATCCATCGCCACCGGGCCACCGGGCACCACTTCGCGGATCACCACCACATCGTCCTGACGCTGCAGCTGCGCGCCGATGCCTTCCAGCGACAGCGACATGGCCTGGTTGAAGTTCTCCGCAGTGCGCGGGGTGAAGTAATCGGTATGCGGGTCCACCGCGCGGGTGTAGGCGTTGAGGTAGAGCGAGAACACGTCCTCGTTCTTCGACTCGTTGATGCCCTTGAGCAGCGTGGCGTAACGCTTGTCCAAGGTCTTGCGGATATCGGCGGCCGACTTGCCGGCCAGCTTCAGCCGCAGCCAGTCGTTCTTGACCGACTTGCGCCACAGCTCGTCCAGCTCCGCCGACGTGCTCCAGGGCACCTCCTTGCGGTCGTATTCAAAGCGCTCTTCCAGGGTGAAATCCGGCTCGCGCTTGAGCAGCCCGCGCGCGTAGGCCACGCGATCGGCCACCCGCTGGCGGTACACCGCGAACACCTGGAAGGCCGGGTCGAGCTCACCGCTGCGGATCGCCGTTCCCGTATTGGCAGCCAACGGCGCAAAGCGCTCCACGTCCTCGCGGGTGAAGAACTGCTTGCCCCCGTCCAGCGATTCCAGATAACGCTTGAACACGTCCTGCGAGGTCGCCGCATCCAGCGGACGCGGGCGATAGGCGTAGCGGCTGTCCGAGAGCAGTCCGTACACCAGCTTGGAGGTGGTCGCCTGATCGACGGTCGCCGTGGAAGGCAGCGCCGGCGTGTCGGCACGCGCCAGCAACGCGGCCGGCGCCGTCAGCGCCAAAGCCAGCAAAAAGGCGGGGACTCGATAGTTCATCTAGATACTCGTGACACCAGACGGTAGGGGGAGACTGCGCGCAGTTCGGACACCCGGACAGTGCCGAAAGTTTCTGCACTTGTCACCCTGCGCCGGATCAGACTAGCCGCTGCCCGGTAGCAGAATGTGAACCGTACCGGCACGCATGGCACAGGCACGGCGATCCCGCAGACGGCATGCCGCCGTCGCGGGATCATGGCGAGGCGATCAGACGCCGACGCCCGCCCCGGCCGCCTGCTGGTCGGCGTGGTAGGACGAACGCACCATCGGACCGGAAGCGACGTGGGTGAAGCCCAGTTCGTAGCCGTAGTCCTCGAACGCCTTGTATTCCTCCGGCGTCCAGTAACGCAGCACCGGGTGGTGATGCGCGGTCGGCTGCAGGTACTGGCCGATGGTGATCATCTCCACGTCGTGCGCGCGCAGGTCGCGCATCGTGGCCTGCACCTGCTCCAGGGTCTCGCCCAGGCCGAGCATGATGCCGGACTTGGTCGGCACATCCGGGTGCTGTGCCTTGAAGTTCTTCAGCAGGGTCAGCGACCACTGGTAATCCGCACCCGGACGCACGTTGCGGTACAGGTCCGGCACGGTCTCGATGTTGTGGTTGAACACGTCCGGCGGGTTCTGCGCCAGGATTTCCAGCGCGCGCTCCATCCGGCCCTTGCCACGGAAGTCCGGAGTCAGTACCTCGATACGGGTGCCCGGCGACTTGGCGCGGATCGCACTGATGCAGTCGACGAAGTGCTGGGCACCGCCGTCGCGCAGGTCGTCGCGGTCGACACTGGTCACCACCACGTACTTCAGGCCCATGTCGGCCACGGTCTGGCCCAGGCTGGCCGGTTCGCTGGCGTCCGGCGGCTTGGGCCGGCCGTGGGCCACATCGCAGAACGAGCAGCGGCGGGTACAGACTTCGCCCAGGATCATGAAGGTCGCGGTGCCATGGCCGAAGCATTCGTGGATGTTCGGGCAGCTGGCTTCCTCGCACACCGTCACCAGACGGTTCTCGCGCAGCTTGGCCTTGAGGTTGGCCACGGCATTGCCCGACGGAATGCGCACGCGGATCCAGGAAGGCTTGCGCAGCACCGGCGCATCGGCGAACTGCACCGGCGAGCGGCCGATCTTGTCGCCACCGAGCTGCTTGACGCCCGTTTGCAACGGCGCGGACGGAGTGTCGGCCTGCACGACCTGCAGGGGAATGGAGCGCGGAGTGGATTCAGTCATGGCGGTACCGGCGGCCTCAGGCCGCGAAGTTCAGATCGGGCAGTTCGGGAGTGGGCCGCAGCTCAAGACCGAACTGCTGGGCCAGATGGGATAGCAGCACCGGCTTGACCGGATCGATCCCGGACGGACCACCCAAGTCTAGCACCGAGGTCACCTGCATCCCGGCGTAACCACAGGGATTGATGCGGTGGAACGGCTCCAGATCCAGCGCGACATTCAGCGCCAGCCCGTGAAAACTGCAGCCACGGCGCACACGAATGCCGAGCGCGGCCACCTTGGCGCCGCCCACATACACGCCGGGCGCACCGTCCAGGCGTTCGGCACCGATATTCCATTCATCCAGCGTGTCGATGATGGCCTGCTCGATGCGGCACACGTAATCGCGCACCCCGATACCCAGCCGGCGCAAGTCCAGCAGCGGGTAGACCACGATCTGGCCGGGGCCGTGATAGGTCACCTGACCGCCCCGATCGACATGCAGCACCGGGATATCACCTGGCGCCAGAACGTGCTCGTCCTTGCCGGCCTGGCCCAGGGTGAACACCGGATCATGCTCGACCAGCCACAGCTCGTCGGTGGTGCTGTCGTCGCGGGCGTCGGTGAAGCGCTGCATCGCATGCCAGACCGGCTCATAGCCCTGCCGGCCCAGATCACGCAGCGTGGCCGTCCGCGCCGCCACGCGAGCCGCCGGCCCGGTGCCGCTGTTTACAGCGTCCACTTCACTTCCGGGTGGTTACGCAGCGCCTCATGCGCGGCATCGTACTGCTCGCGGCTTTCGGCCTTGAAGCTGATGCGCACGGATACATACTTGCCGTTGGAGGAATGCTTCCAGCTGATGCGCTCGCTGAGCACCTCGACGCCGTGTTGCTGCAGCAGCCGCGGCAGCTCGGTCTCCAGACCGGTATCGGCCGTGCCCATGGCACTGAGCTCAAAGGTGCCGGGGAACTGGAAGCCGTGTTCAGGGTTGTCGGATTTGATTTCCATGCCCGCCATTATCGGGGCGCCGGCGGTCAAACCCAAGGCCGGCTGCAGTCCGCCATCGCCCCTGAATGCGAAGGGCCGCTTGCGCGGCCCTTCGCTGTGTACAGCTTCAGACGCTTACCTGGACAGTTCCAGCATGGTGGAAGACACCCAGCCCTTGTTGCCCATTTCATCCTCCACTTCCCACATGACGCCTTCTTTCACCCCGGTGGGGTACAGCATCATGCCCGGCTCCAGCGAGCGCACCGCCGCGCCGGTGCCCTTGGCATTGGCCAGCAACCGGCCGGCGCGGGTGACCGTCACCGCCTGCTGCGCACCGGCCGCCGAAGCATTGTCCGGCAGCCCCCCCAGCTGGGCGATGATGTCCGTGTAGGCCTGCAGGTAGGCCATGGTGATCACCTGGCCGATCTCGGTGTTGGCGTAACCGCCCACCCCCGCCGCTCCCAGGCCACCACCACCGAACAGGCCGCCGCTGGCGCCGAAGCCCATGTCACTCTTGCGTGCGGAACCTTCGGCGATCGCCACCTGCTCGGAGGAGCGCACGTCGGTGACGGTCAGCACCACATCGGCGGTCTTGCTGGTGAAATTCAGGCCGCCGACGATCGCACCGGCCTTGCCTCCGATCAGCCCGCCCAGCAGGCCACCGATGGCGTTGCCGCCGGCATTGGTGTTCTGCGAGATCAGGTCCGGGATCATCACGTAATCGGCGGCACGGACCTGGCCCTTGCCGACGTTGGAACGGCCGCGCAGGTCGCCGCTGGCAGCCAGCTCGCGCTCGAACTGCCCGGCGGCCATGCCCGCACCACGGTCCACGAGGGTGAAACAGCGCGAACGGTTGACGAAGGCTTTGATCAGTCGCGACGGCGCAGGCAGCTGCTGGCCGGTCCACCAGTGGGTGGCGTCCTCCGGCTCGATCACCGACAAGGTGCCGATCGGGCGCGGACAGGTGGGAATCTGGGCGGCGGCAGCCTTGCGCTGCTCCTGCGCCTGGGTACCCTTCTGCTTGAAGGCGGCGTCAGCCGGCTGGCTGGTGAGAGCGGCGGCAATACCCGCCGTGAGAGCCGCTGCAACCAGCGGCGAAAAAACATTACGCATCTACGTGATTCCCCGTTACCTGCACCTTTCGAGGTGCGTTCCTTTGGTTTAGAAACCTTGCAACAACATCCTGTTCCTTGCTGATACGGGATCAGGCAAGTGCCGCAGGTCCGCCCGGATCGTAACCCAGCGCTTTTTCAGATTCCATCCAGCAAGCGGACATTCAGGGAACCGCGTCACTGAACGCCGCCGTGCTGACGGACGACAGGCCACCGTGCCACCGGCATGCGCCGGTGGAGCGGCTGTCCGGGCCGGTGCCGGATAGGCAGTCCGCCCCAGCCATGCCACGACATGGGTGAGGCGGCCGGTGTTTCCGGGAATCCGCAGCGCGACGATCAGCCGCCGCGACCGGTTCCCGGATCGTTTCATTACTGGTTGTGCGAAGGCTGTACCGTGCCACGCGTATTGGCCGGCACCCAGCCGTACACACCCGTCTGGTCGTGGGCTTCCAGCATCGCGCCCTGGGTACCGCCAGTCAGGATCAGGCTCATGCCCGGCTGCAGCGTCCGCAGTACCGCACCGCGCCCGGAATGGTCCTGCATCAGGTTGACCGGCTCATTGAGTACCAGTACCCGGCGCAGCGCCGCGGCGGCCTGCTGCTGCGAAGCAACCACCTGGGGAGCGTACTGCTGGGCCGCCGCCGTCAACCCGCTGGCCACCGCACCGGCGACACCCCCCTGCTGTATGCCATTGACCACCTGCCCGGCCAGTTGCGCCGCACCGGCCAGTTGCGCCGCACCGGCCAGCTGCGAAGCGCCGGCCTGCATCTGTGCCGGCACCAGCTGCTGCACCGCCGCCTGTGCCAATCCGCCGACAATGGCACCGGTACCGGCACCCTGCTGCATGCCGCCGACGACCTGGCCTGCCAACTGCGCCGCACCGGCCAGCTGCGAGGCACCGGCTTGCATCTGCTCCGGCACCAGCTGCTGTACCGCCGCCTGCGCCAATCCACCGACAATGGCACCGGCGCCCTGCTGCATGGCGCCGGCCGTCTGGCCTGCCAACGGCGCGGCACCGGCCTGCGCTGCCGCATAACCTTGCTGGTCATAGGGCGAAGGCTGCACCGGGAGCACCGCCACCGGCGGCGGCACCACCGGCATCTGCTGCTGTGCCAGATGCTGGGCCGCCTGCATCTGCTGCATCTGCAACTGCATCTGCTGGATCTGCAAGGCCTGCTGCGCGGCGATTGCGCTGGCCGGCATCGCCGAGGCCGTCGCGGTCGGATTGCCACCAGCCGGATAGGAGGTGGTGGCGGCACTGGCCAGCTGCGGCTTGGAGGTGGCAGTGGGCGCCGACCTCACCCGGGCGGCGAAATCGACCTTCTCCACCCGCTCAAGCAGCGCCTGGAACGCTTCGCCATAGGCTTCCTTGATCACCTTGCCGAACTCGGTGTTCTCGTAGGCACCGGCCGAAATTCCGCCATTGATCCCCTTGGCCGAGGCCGAGGCCATCAGGTTCCAGTCACGGTCGGTCAGCTTGGCCTCGCCGGAGGCGGTACCCAGCAGTTCGGCGGTGCGCGAATCGGTGATGGTCAAGATCACCTCGGCGGTCTGCTTGCGCGAGCTCATGCCGCCGGCGATCTTGCCCGCCACGCCGAGCGTGGCCACGTTGGCCAGGCCACCGATCAGGCCGCGTTTTTTATCGGTACCGGCACCACCACCGACGTTGGAACCGCCGGCATTGGGATTTTGCGAGACCAGGTCGGGAATCAGAATGAAGTCGGCGGCCAGCATCTGCCCTCCGCCCAGATTCGCGCCTTCCTGGATATGACCGCCGGCCACCAGTTCACGCTCGGCCTGCGCGGCGGCAAAACCCACGCCACGGTCCAGGATCGTGAAGCAATTGGAATCGGTCACCATCACCCGCAACATGCGCGTCGGCGCCGGCAGGCCATGGCTGGCCCACAGCGCCTGCCCGTCATCGGGTTCGACGATACGGATCGTGCCTTCGGGTTTCTTGCACTTCAGGCCACCGCGGAGACTCATTTTGAAATCCAGCGCCTGGGCGGCCGGTGCGAACAGAGCCAACGCCAGTGCTGCACCCAGAACCGGCGCTGCAGAATACTTTTTCATGTTTTCCCCTGTGGCCGTCGCCTGCATGCCGGCCTGGTTGTATCGCGTGTGAAAGTGATGCCCGCACTCCCTCACAGGGCATGCAGGTCCCTGCTTTGGCAAAGTGGCTTCAGATGAAATATACATTACTGAATAGGCGCAATCTCCTGGGCATCCGCCGCCCGCAATCCCCCGCCCCGCGGTCACTTACGTTTTGCGCAGTGTCGGCGCCGCGACAGGATATGCGCCAGATGTCCCCTGTCCGGTGCAATGGAACGCGGATTTCCAGCCGGTCGCGCTGCTGGGGTTCCAGTACCGGCACCGCCGCGCTCGGATACCCGTGCGCGCATCCGGGACGCTGCAACGATCTGATCCAGCCGGCGGGATATGGCAGTTTCCAGTACTCCCCTAAGCTGCCCGGCCTTCCCTTGGCAGATCAGATCCGATCCCGATGAAAGCCCACCTATGGCTCGGCTTGGCACTGGCAGCGTTCGGACTCAGCGCTGCGGGCAACGCCTCCGCCACCACCTGCACCGCCAGCGCATTGCTTGAACAGCCGCCGGCGCTCAACTTCCGCGTGGACAACGACCTGTTCGGCGGCGCCCAGCAGGACCAGGGCTATACCAATGGCGCGCTGCTGACGCTGGTCTCGCCCAACCTGCGCGATTACACCGACGACCCCTGCCTGCCACGGCCGGCGCGCTGGGTGAACCAGTATCTGGAGCACCTGTATCCGGGCCGGTTCGAGCAGCAGAACATGATCTTCAGTGTCGGCCAGGGCCTGTTCACCCCGACCGATCACACCCGCAGCGACCTGATCGGCGATGACCGTCCGTATGCTGCGGTGCTGTTGGCCACCTTCGGCTTCAATGCCCGTCACCGGAACCACCTGCGCACCACCCAGCTGGCCCTGGGCATGGTCGGTCCGTCGGCACAGGGCAAACAGGTGCAGGACGGCGTACACGGCCTGCTCGGCGACGAAAAGTTCAGGGGCTGGGGACACCAGCTGAAGGACGAACCGGTGTTCAAGCTACTGCACGAACGCCTGCAGCGCTGGCCGGCCGAAGGCGAGGCGCACGGCTGGGGCTGGGATGTGATCAGCCACGGGGGCGGCGCCCTGGGCAACCTGGCCACCTATGCCAATGGCGGCGGCGAGATCCGCTTCGGCTGGAAACTGCCCGACGACTTCGGCAGCTCGCCGCTGCGCCCGGCCGGCGAGAACACCGCCCCCACCCGTCGCAGCCGTGCCGAGGGCTGGTCCGGCCACCTGTTCATGACCGCCGATGCGCGCTGGGTGCTGCGCGACATCACCCTGGACGGCAACACCTTCCGCCGCAGCCATCGCGTGGACAAGCGCCCGCTGGTCGGGGAACTCGGCTACGGGCTGGCGGTGATGCGCGGCAAGTGGAAGTTCGCACTGGCGCGCTACCACCGCAGCCGCGAATTTGAAGGCCAGCGGCAGACACCGGTGTTCGGCAGCTTCACTGTCAGCCGCACCCTGTAGCGGGCCACTGCGGAAAACAAAAAAGCCGGCGCGGGCGCCGGCTTTTCGCTGCGGTGTGGCGGGTCCTTACTCGGACTTCCACCACATCATGAAGGCGTCCCACAGGCGCTTGAAGAAGCCACCCTCCTCCACCGCCTGCACCGCCACCAGCGGCGCTTCGGCCACCACCTTGCCGTCCAGCGAGACCTTGACCGTGCCGATCTGCTGACCGGCGGCGATCGGCGCCACCAGCTGCTTGGGCACATCCATCGACGGCTTCAGATCGTTGTAACGGCCACGCGGCACGCTCACCAGCATCGGCTGGGCCACGCCCAGCTGCACTTCATCGGCCTTGCCCTTCCAAACATGCTGCGCGGTCACCGCCTTGCCCGGCTCGTACAGCCGGTGGGTCTCGAAGAAGCGGAAACCCCAGTTCAGCAGCGCCAGGCTGTCATCGGCGCGCTGTTTTTCCGAGGCGCCGCCCAGCACCACCGCGATCAAGCGCTGGTCGCCGCGCTGGGCCGAGCTCAGCAGGCAGTAACCGGCCGCCGAGGTGTGGCCGGTCTTGATGCCGTCCACGCTGGCATCGCGCCACAGCAGCAGGTTGCGGTTGGGCTGGGTGATCTTGCCTACGGTGAATTCCTTGATCTTGTTGTAGGCGTAGGTTTCCGGATAGTCGCGCACGAACGCGCGGCCCAGCAGCGCCAGATCGTAGGCGCTGGACTGGTGGCCCTCGGCGGTGAGGCCGTGGGCATTGACGAAGTGCGAGTCCTTCATGCCGATCTTGGCGGCGTAGCTGTTCATCAGCGCGGCGAAGGCCTCCTGGCTGCCGGCGGCGTGTTCGGCCAGTGCGATCGCCGCGTCGTTGCCGGACTGGACGGCCATGCCTTTTTCCATGTCTTCCAGCCGTGCGGTCTGGTTGACCGGGAAGCCGCTGTAGCTGCCATCGGTGCCGGCACCGCCTTCACGCCAGGCGCGCTCGCTCATCATCACCTGGTCGTCGGGCTTGATCTTGCCGTTCTTCATTTCCGCGGCAAGCACATAGGACGTCATCACCTTGGTGATGCTGGCCGGCGGCAGCGGGGTGTGGATGTTCTCGCCGGCCAGCACCTGCCCGGTGGCGTAGTCCATCAGCACCCAGGCACTGGCGGTGGTTGGCACGGGCGCCGGCGGCGTGGCCACCTGCACCGGGGCGGCCGCAGCGGCAGGTGCCGGTGCCGGCATGGGCGTGGGGGTCTGGGCGGAGGCCAGACCGACAGCGAGCGTCGTGGCCAGTGCAGCGGCGGCGAAACGGAATTTCATCGGAAAACGGTTCCTGATGGACGAGGAAAAAAGCGGGGGGCCATTGTAGGGCGCTGGCACTGCGGCTGCGGCACCGGCATATGGCCGGGGTTAATGGCCCGGCTCAATCGCGGACCAGCTGCGGCCGGCCGAAACCCAGTCCGGCGATACGCCCGGCCAGCTCGGCCGCGCTGTCATGGTCGCGGGCCGGCACGCGCAGGCGCCACAGGGTCCGGCCGCCACTGACGATATCGCTCAGGCTGGCACCGGCGATTCCGGCCGAGGACAGCTGGCCCAGCGCCCGGGCGGCGTTGTCGCGGCTGGAGAAACTGGCCACCTGCAGCAGGATAGTGCCCAGCGCGCGCGCGGCAGCATCGGCCTTGTCCGGTGCCGGAATGACCGGCGTTGCAGCGGCCGCAGGTGCACCCGTGGCAACCGGCGGCGCCAGCGCCTGCACCCTGGCCGCCGCCGGCGCGTCGCCGGCCGCGGTGGTGATGGCCGGACGACCGGTCGCCACACGCGCACCGTTGTCCTTCATCCAGGTATCGAAATGCTCGGCGCTGGCCGCGACCGGACGCGCCGGCGTGACGGGCGGCAGTTTCTCCACCAGCTGGTCCATGCGGCTGGTCGCTGCTGCCCGGCGCGCCGGTGCGCTGGCCACGGCGGCGGTGCGCTCGCGGCGGGCGCGGCGGCTGTCGCCGGAAACAACGGTGTTGTCGCCGGGGGTCAGTGCGCGCACTTCCACCCGGCCGGTACCCCGCTGGGTGATGCCCAGCTTCACCGCCGCGGCATAACTGAGGTCGATCACCCGGCCCTCGTGGAACGGGCCACGGTCATTGACCCGCACCACCACCGATTCACCGTTGTCCAGATTGGTCACGCGGGCGAAGCTGGGCAGCGGCAGGGTCTTGTGCGCGGCGCTGAAGGTGTACATGTCGTAGACCTCGCGGTTGGAGGTCAGGCGGCCGTGGAACTTCTGTCCGTAGTAGGAGGCGGTGCCCTGCTCGACGTAGTCATCGACCCGGTCCATCACCCGGTAGGACTTGCCCAGCACCGAATACGGCGACTTGTTGCCCACCGGCGAGCGCGGCTCGCTGACCACCTCCGGCTCGGGAATGCAGGCCACGTTGGGCACATAGGTCGGCGTGCTGTCGCTGACCCCGGGCTTGTACAGGCCGCCGGCGGTGTAGTTGCCGCGCGTGGACAGGTCTTCCTGTGCCTTGGCATAGGGCGAACCGTCCGGGCACTGGCCGCCCGCGCTGCCTGTGCCCAGCACCACGGTGGCCGGGCGCTGGGCGCTGGAGCCGCTGGCACCGGCGGCGGATTTCTTCGGCGCGCTGCTGCAGGCGGCCAGCCCGAGCACGATCAACGCAGGGACCAGCCACTTGCTGTTCATGCCGGCGGAAGCTCCTTGCCGGCGATGGCCTGGGACAGCTGGAACACCGCCATCGCGTACATCTTGGAGATGTTGTAACGGGTGATCGCGTAGTAGTTCTGGAAGCCCAGCCAGTACTGCTTGCCGTCACTGCCTTCCAGGGTGACCGGGGTGGCCTTGGCATTGACCGCCAGCACCGGCGTGACCGGGCGGTAACCACGGGCCGCAAGCTCGGTCACTGTCAGGCTCGGCGTCCAGTCGGCCGGATTGAGCTCGGCGAACCCCGCCTGCAGCGTGGCCGGTACCGCCACCGTGCCGCCGCGGATCCAGCCGCCCTTCTTCACGAAATAGTTGGCGATGGAGGAGAACACGTCGTCGTAGTTGTTGAACAGGTCGCGACGGCCATCGCCATTGCCGTCCACCGCAAAGTCCAGATAGCTGGACGGCATGAACTGGCCCATGCCCATCGCCCCGGCATAGCTGCCCTTGAGAGCGGTGATGTCGAGCTGTTCCAGCTTGCCCAGCTCAAACAGCTTGGCCAGCTCGTCACGGAAGAACAGCTCGCGGCGCACCTCGCGCTCGAGCTTGGCCGGGTCGCCGCTGCGCGGGTAGTTGAAGGCCAGCGTGTACAGCGCATCGAGCACGCGGTGGTTGCCGGCGTTCTTGCCGTAGCTGGTTTCCACACCGATGATCGCCACGATCACCTCGGCCGGCACGCCGGTGCGTTCCTGCACCCGCAACAGCTCGTCGCGATGGTCGGCGAAGAACTGCCTGCCACCGTCGATCCGCGCCTGGCTGATGAACATCGGCCGGTATTCGTTCCAGGGTTTGACCCGCTCGGCCGGACGCGACATCGCCGCGATGATCGGCTGACGCACCTGCGCCTGGGCCAGTGTGGCCTCGATGTAGCCCGGCTCGATGCCGTAGCGGGCGGCGGTGTCGCGGATGAAATTGGCGCGGGCGGTCTCGAACGGCACCGGGGTCAGGTCCACCGGCGGCAGATCGGCCTTGGCCTCGGGGACCGCCTCGGCCGGGCCGGTGCCCGGCGTGATCGGCGTTCCCACCGGGGTGGCGGGAGGAACGGGGACCTGCGGCGGGGTCGCACAGGCGACCAGACCCAGGGTGATGCAGCAGATCAAAGCGCGTCGAATCATCAGGCGAGGTTAGCAGGTCAAAGATGAATTTCCATCAATAAGACCATGAATCCCAAGCAGATTGAAGCGCGGAAACGATGGCGGAAATTGCCGTTGCAGGACCGGAAATGGTCCCCTCGCCGCTGAATACGGCAATGCCTCCGCACCCGCCGCGCAAAAAAAAGCGCCGGCCGCGCCCCCATCCCCGCAGGCACAACCGGCGCTCAGGCCGGACTCCAATCGTGGAAGCGTGACATCTCCCCATGTCATGCCCTTGGATCCGACCAGTCGACGTGCCCGGAGCACCTGCCGACCATCGCGGCGCGACAGCGTCCGGCGACGGTCATTATTGTGAAGCGAAAGTTAAATCCAGTATTTGATCTGGATCAAAGCTTGCACATCCTGCCCATTCAACCGTGCACCGGACGATGCTCGCGCACCGCCATCACCAGCCCGAAGCCGGCCAGCAGCGACACCGCCGAGGTGCCGCCGTAGCTGATCAGCGGCATCGGCACGCCCACCACCGGCAACAATCCGGAGATCATGCCGCCGTTGACCAGGATGTAGACAAAGAACGCCAGGCCGGTGGACCCGGCCAGCAGCCGCGAGTAGCCGTCGCGCGATTCCACCGCGATCCACAGGCAGCGGCCGATCACGAACAGATACAGCGCCAGCACCACGGCCACGCCGATCCAGCCGAACTCCTCGCTCAGCACCGAGAAGGCGAAGTCGGTGGTCTGCTCGGGAATGAAATTCAGATGCGACTGCGAGCCCAGGCCCCAGCCCTTGCCGGTCAGCCCGCCGGAGCCAATGGCGATCTTGGACTGGATGATGTTCCAGCCCGCGCCCAGCGCATCGCTCTCCGGGTCCAGGAACATCAGGATGCGGTCCTTCTGGTAGGGCATCAGCAGCCAGAACCAGGCCACCGGCGCGGCCGCGGCCACGCCGCCGACCCCCACGCCGACCCACCACCACGGCAGACCGGCCAGCAGCAGCACGAAGGCGCCGCTGGCGGCGATCAGCACGCCGGTGCCGAAGTCCGGCTGCAGCATCACCAGTCCGGTCGGTACGCCGATGATCACCGCCGCCACCAGCACCACCGGGACGCGGGGCGGCAACGGCATCCGGTTGAGGTACCAGGCCACCATCATCGGCAGGCTGACCTTGAGCAGTTCAGCCGGCTGCAGGTAGAAAAAGCCCAGGTTCAACCACTGCCGGCCGTACTTGCCGGTCCCCAGCACGAACACCGCCAGCAGCGGCAGCATCGAGATCGCGTAGATCGCCGGGGTCCAGGCGCGGATGCGCAGGATCGAGGTCCGCGCGATCGCCCACATCGCCAGCAGGCCGACCGCGAACCGGGCCCCCTGGGCCATCACCAGCCCCGATCCGCCGGCGCTGTCGAGCACCGCCAGGCCGATCACCATCAGTGCCAGCAGCGCCATCAACAGCGGCCAGTCCAGGCCGCGGGTCAGCCGCTGGCCCATCTCCAGCGCCCAGCGCAGGAAATCCCTCATCGACGTTCTCCCGTGGCCGGTGCCGGAAGCGCCGCCGGCGGTGGCGGGGTTTGCGGCGACGGCGGCGCCACCGGCGCGCCGACCAGGAACGGCAGCTCCTCCAGCGCCAGCGCGGCCTGTTCGCCACGGGCCAAAAGCGCCGGATCTTCGGTATCGAAACCGGTCACCCCCAGCGCCACGGTGCCGCGCTCGGCATCCAGCGGCTGCAGGCCCTCGGGCATCTCGCCGAGGAGCCAGGCATCAAACACCTTGCGCGCGATCGGCGCCGCGGCCGAGCCACCGTAACCGCCGCCCTCCACCGCGATGGCAATGGCGATCACCGGATCTTCGGCCGGGGCGAAGCCGACAAACAGCGCGCGATGGCGCAGGTGCATCGGCAGGCTCTTGGGATTGACCGCAGCCGTCCCCTTGCGACTGACCACCTGCGCGGTACCGGTCTTGCCGGCCATGCGGTATTGCGCCCCGGCAGCCACTCGCCAGCCGCTGCCGCCGGGCTGCATCGTGGCCATCATGCCTTCGCGCACCGCCTGCAGATTGGCCGGGTTGGGGGTGATCGGCTTGCCTGCCGGTTGCGGCAACGGTGCCCAGTCGTGATCGAAGCCGGCGCGCTGTTCGGTCACCAGGTGCGGCCGGCGCAGTTGTCCACTGGCCAGCCCGCCAATTCCACGTACCAGCTGCAACGGCGTCACTTTCCACAGGCCCTGGCCGATGCTGGCGTTGACCGTATCGCCCGGATACCAGCGCTCCTTGCGCGCCTTGAGCTTGGCCTGCGGCGAGGGCAGGATGCCGTCGATCTCGCCGGCCAGATCGATGCCGGTGTGCTGGCCGAAGCCATAGCTGCCCAGATACTGGTCAAAACGCTCGATGCCCAGGTCGATACCGAGCTGGTAGTAATAGGTGTTGACCGACTGCGCGATGGATTTGCGCAGGTCCGTCCAGCCATGGCCGCCGCGGTTGGCATCGCCCCAGCCGCGGCTCACGCCGGGCAGGTAGAACATGCCGCGCGAGAGGATCTTGTCCTCCGGCCGGCGCACGCCGCTGTCCAGCCCGGCCAGACCGACAAACGGCTTGATCGTGGAGCCTGGCGCCACACCGCCGAGCACCAGCCGGTTGAACTGCGGCCGCGAGGGATTTTCGTTCAGGCGCTTGAAATCGGCATGCGAGATGCCGTTGACGAACAGGTTCGGGTCGTACGAGGGCAGGCTGACCATGGCCAGGATCTCGCCGGTACGCGGATCGATCGCCACCGCCGAGCCCTCCTGCTCGCCGAACGCGGCCACCATCGCCCGCTGCAGGTCGGCATCGATGGACAGCCGCAGGTCGGTCCCCGACTGCGCCGGCACCCGGCCGATGGTGCGGATCGCCCGCCCCTGCACATTGGTCTCGACCTGCTCGTAGCCGATCTTGCCGCGCAGCTGCGCTTCGTAGAACCGCTCCAGCCCGGATTTGCCGATATGGCTCAGCGCCGCGTTGCCCTCGCCCAGCTCCTCCAGGTCCTTGTCATCGACCCGGCCGACGTAACCGATGATGTGGCCGAACAGGTCGCCGTAGGGATAGCGCCGGGTCAGGTACGGCTCCAGCTCCACCCCGGGAAAGCGCCAGCGGTCCACCGCGAAACGCGCCATCTCCTCGTCGCTGACCCGCAGTTTCAGGGTCACCGGCATGAAGCTGCGGCGCGCCTTGCGCGACTGCCGGAAGCGTTCGATGTCCTCGTCGCTCAGCGCGAAGATTTTCTGCAGGCCGGCCAGGGTGGCCTCCATGTCCTGCACCTTGTCCGGGGTCACATCCAGACGGAAGGCCGGCACATTCTCGGCCAGCAGGCGGCCGTTGCGGTCGTAGATCAGTCCACGCCCCGGCACCACCGGCCGCGCCTTGATGCGGTTGGCTTCCGAGCGGGTGGCGTAGATCTCGTGATCGAGCACCTGCAGCTTGAAATACCAGCCGCCGAGGAAGCCCAGGGTCAGCAGCACCCCGGCAAAGCCCAGCGCCGCGCGCCGCCGGAACTGCTCGGTTTCGGCATGCAGGTTCTTGGACGGTCGGCGACGGTACATGCTCAGCGCCCGCGCTTGCCCAGCCGCACCGCATCCAGCGCCACATACAGCGGCAGCCACAGCGCCATGCCCAGCAGCGGCGCCCACCAGTAGCTCCAGCGCAACAGCGGCTCGCCGACCAGCAGGTGGAGCGCCGCATCGATGACCCGGTCATTGAGCAGCAACCCGCCGATGGCCAAGGCCTGCTGCGACAGCGGGAAGAACCGGATGCGCGCGCGGAAGCGCTGCAGGATGAAGGCCATCACCACCAGACGCAGCGCCTGCTCGCCCAGAATGCCGCCGAACATCAGATCGGCCAGCAGCCCGATGCAGAACGCAAAGCCCAGCCCGACCCGGTCCGGGGTTTCAATCACCCAGTACGCCAGCACCAGCGCCAGCCAGTACGGCCGCAGCGGCAGCAGCAGCTCCGGCAAGGGCACCAGCCCCAGCAGCAGCGCCAGCCCGAAACTCAGCGGCGGCACCCAGCCCTTGTTGCGCAACCGGCTCATGGGCGCACCTGTGCCGGCGCGGTCGCCGGAGAGGGAGGATCAGCGGCCGGCCCAGTCGCGGGCGCGGAGCTGGCTGGCGCCGCTGCCGGCGGCGCGGCCGGTCCGGCAGTGGCCGTGTTTAGCGCAGGCGCGACCGAGCTCGCGGCAGCCCCGCCCGATTGCGCGGTGACAGCGGCGGGCGACAGGCCCGGCGCCGGCCCGGCGCTCGTGGCTGGCAGCTCCAGCCCATCAGTCACCGGCCGTCGCGCAATCGTCGGCACCGAGCGCAGCAGCAGCACATCACGGCCGCGATCGAGCTTGGCCGCCGGCTCCAGTTCGCCCACCAGGAAGGCGTGGGTATCGTCGGGCCGCAGTTTCATGATCTTGCCCACCGGAAAACCGGACGGGAACCGCCCGCCGAGTCCGGAGGTGACGATCTCATCGCCCACCTCGACCCCGGCGCTGAGCGGGATATCGCGCAATTCCAGGGTGTCGCCGCGGCCATAGGCGATCAGGCGCACGCCGTTGCGGGCCACAGTCACCGGCACCGCATGATCCGGATCGGTCAGCAGCAGAACGGTCGAATGGGCCGGCGTCACCGCGATCACCTGGCCCATCAGCCCACCGGCGTCGATCACCGCCTGGCCCACATGCACGCCCTCGCGGCGGCCGGCATCGAGCACCAGCCGCTGCCTCACCGGGTCCAGGTCGATATCCAGGATCGGCGCCAGCTGCACGTCCAGCCCGCTGCGTTCGGCCACATTGAGCAGTTCGCGCAGCTGCGCGTTGTCCAGCGCCGCGGTCTGCAGCCGGGTCAGCCGCGCATTGGCCAGCAGCAGCTGGTTGCGCAGTTCGCGGTTCTCGGCCACCAGCTGATTGTGGCTGGCGGCATTGTCGCGGACCGAGGCGCCCACGCGCCCGGGTACGCCGGCCAGCGCCCACACCGGTTGCACCAGCACGTTGGCCTGCTGGCGCAGGCGCGACAGCCAGCCGCCCTGGTCATCGAGCACGATCAGGGTGATGGCCAGCGCCAGATAGGCCAGCAGGCGCAACGGACTGCTGGCATCGCCCTGGCGGGAGGCTACGGGAGGACCGGCGTAGGGCGGCACGTCAGGCTTCGACTGGAAAAATGCGGAAAAAGGATGCGACGACGCCCCGGCGGTGGGCTGCACGGGGCGTGTGCGGACGGCCGCTCACGCCGTTCGGGCGTGGCCGCGATACGCGACCGGAACGGCTTATTCCGGCGCAAAGAACTCGTTGCCGTGCATGTCCACCAACTCCAGCGCACGACCGCCACCGCGGGCCACGCAGGTCAACGGATCATCGGCCACCTGCACATGCAGACCGGTTTCCTCGGAGATCAGACGGTCCAGGTCGCGCAGCAGCGCGCCACCGCCGGTCAGCACGATGCCGCGCTCGGCCACGTCGGCGCACAGTTCCGGCGGGGTCTGCTCCAGCGCCAGCTTGACCGCCGAGACAATCCCCGACAACGGCTCGTGCAGCGCTTCGAGCACCTCGTTGGAGCTGATCTTGATCATCTTCGGCACGCCCTCGGCGAGGTTGCGGCCGGAGATCTCCATCTCGATCACTTCCGCCTGCGGGTAGGCGCAGCCCAGCTCCACCTTGATGCGCTCGGCGGTGGCTTCACCGATCAGCATGCCGTGGTTGCGGCGCACGTAATTGGTGATCGACTCGTCGAAACGGTCGCCACCGATACGCACCGAGGCCGAATAGACGATGCCGTTGAGCGAGATCACCGCCACCTCGGTGGTGCCGCCGCCGATGTCGATGACCATCGAGCCACGGGCTTCGGTGACCGGCATGCCGGCGCCGATCGCCGCGGCCATCGGCTCTTCGATCAGGAACACATCACGCGCACCGGCCTCTTCGGCCGATTCCTTGATGGCGCGGCGTTCGACCTGGGTCGAGCCGGCCGGCACGCAGACCAGCACGCGCGGACTCGGGCGCAGCACGCGCGATTTGTGCACTTTCTTTATGAAGTGCTTGAGCATCGCCTCGGTGTAGGTGAAGTCGGCGATGACACCATCCTTCATCGGGCGGATGGTGGTGATATGGCCCGGGGTACGGCCGAGCATCTGCTTGGCTTCGGCGCCGACGGCAGCCACCGAGCGGGTACCGCCGATGGCACGGTCCTGACGCACCGCCACGACCGACGGCTCGTTGAGCACGATGCCCTGGCCGCGCACATAGATCAGGGTGTTGGCCGTGCCCAGGTCGATGGACAGGTCATTGGAGAACATGCCACGCAGCTTCTTGAACATCTGGGAAGTGATCCTGAGGGGTGTCGTGCCCACGCCGATTGGCGAAAAAATGGGCAGAAAATGAGGTCCGCTAGCCTATCAATCCCCCCCGGTGCGGGCAAGGACAATCCATTGTGAATCGGGGCTTTGGCCCGATTCGGCGCCCCTCCGGACATCTGCGGTTCTGGTCGTGCGTCGCCGCAGCCGGTACCCTTACGCACTTTGGCGCCACGATCGCGCCGACCCGCGTGCGCCTGCATGGCGGGATTTCCCCTTTTCCGTATAGGTCTGTTCCCGATGTCCGCTCTGATCTGTGGTTCCCTTGCTTTCGACACCATCATGGTGTTTCCGGACCAGTTCAAGAACCACATCCTGCCGGACAAGGTGCACATCCTGAACGTGTCGTTCCTGGTGCCGCGGATGCGCCGGGAGCTGGGCGGCTGCGCCGGCAACATCGCCTACAACCTGAAGCTGCTGGGCGGCAGCCCGATCCCGATGGGCACCGTGGGCCAAGACTTCGGCCCGTACCGCGAGCACTTCGAGCGCATGGGCATCGACCTGAGCCAGGTGCGGGTGCTGGAAGACATGTTCACCCCGCAGTGTTTCATCACCACCGACCACGACAACAACCAGATCACCGCCTTCCATCCGGGCGCGATGATGCGTTCGCACGACAACCACGTGCGCGACGTGCCGGGCGTGAGCTTCGGCATCGTGGCGCCGGACGGCCGCGAAGGCATGATCCAGAACGCGGCCGAGTTCGTGGAATGCGGCATCCCCTTCATCTTCGATCCCGGCCAGGCGCTGCCGCTGTTCAACGGTCCGGAGCTGCGCACCTTCATCGAGCAGGCCGACTACGTGGTGGTCAACGACTACGAGTCCAATCTGCTGCAGCAGCGCACCGGCTGGGACGAGAAAGACATCGTCAGCCGGGTCAAGGCCTACATCACCACCCAGGGCCCGCGCGGCGCGATCATCCACACCCCGGAAAAGAGCTTCGACATCCCGCCGGCGCACGAGCGCCGCGTGGTCGACCCGACCGGCTGCGGCGATGCGTTCCGTGCCGGCCTGATCTTCGGCATCGAGAAGGGCTATGACTGGCTGACCATCGGCCGCATGGGCAACCTGATGGGTGCGCTGAAGGTCGAACACCCCGGCACCCAGAACCAGCGCTTCGATTTCGCCGAGTTCAACGACCAGTTCAAGCAGCAGTTCGGCTACAGCCTCTAGGAAAAACGGCGCCTCGGCGCCGTTTTTTTTGCGTGCCACTACCGGCCCTGCCTATGGCAAACGCCAGGGTCAGGCCCTGCCGGGCACTGCCGCCGACGGCAATGCGACCGCCAGGCCCTGCGCGCCGCTATCCCGACGCCGCGGCGCGCCAGTGCTGCAGCAACTGCGCGCAATCACGCAGCTGCCACTGTGCCATGCCTGGCCAGGGATCATCCGGCACATTGATAAGAATTCCCGGCACACCCGCCGCTTGGGCGGTGGCCAGATCGTAGTAATGGTCCCCCACCATCCGCATCCGCGCCGGCGGTACCTGCCAGCGCGCGGCAAAGAACTGCAAGCCGGCCGGTGACGGCTTGGGCTCCGCTTCCCGGCGGCCGATGATTTCGTCAGCGGCAAAACAATCCGCCACCCCGATCACCGCCAACGTCACTTCCGCCAGCTCACGCGCATTGCGGGTAAGGATGCCCAGCCGGCAACCGTCAGCATGCAGCGCGCGGATCAATGCCACCGCACCGGGTGCCGCCACGGAAGCCTCGGCCAGTTCCCGCTCGTGCCGCATCAACCAGGCATGGCTGGCGGCCGCCTGCTGGACTGGCAGGCTGGCCAGATGTTCAAGAATGTCCGCACCGGCTGGAATCTGCAGCTCACGCCGGATCAACTCGAAATCATGCAGCGGCTGCGTCAGCGTGCCATCCATGTCGAACACCCAATGGCGGCTGTCCACCACGCCTGGCACCGACGCCAGCGGCGGCGATCCGACAATACCCACGCCTCAATCCCAGCCCGGCAGCTGGCTGCCATCGAGCCCGCCGACTTCGAACACCGCGCTGCGGCTGTCACCGGCTTTCACCGGAAATTCGATCTGGATGACTTTCGCCTTGCGCGCCAGCCGCCACAGGCCGCGGTTGTCGGTGATGAACATGGCGATGGCCTCGTCGGTATCCGGCCGGTGCGCGGCCATCCGGCGCGGCGCCTGGTCATCCACCGTCACCGTGACCTGGCAGCTGGCATAGCAGGCCTTGGCGAAATCGCTGGCCTGCAGCACCAGATAGGCATGGCGCTTCCACTCGGGATGGTCGCGGAACACCAGCTGCACCGGCTTGGCGCCGCTGCCATCCACGTCCACGCGCTCCTTGCTGTAGATCATCGCCGACCGCTGCACGCCGCCCTTGGCCGGCACCTGGTTGTAGTTCCACAGCGCCTGCATGCGCCGCAGCTCACGCGCGGCCTCGGCCTTTTGCTTCACCTCGGCCAGGCCCGGTTCGATCCGGCGGGCGGTGTCCGAATCCGGATACTGGTCCAGCAGTGCCACGCCGTGGACACGTGCCTTCTCCCATTCCGAAGCGGTGACGGCACTGTCGTACTGCTTGCCAATGGCCTCGGCGGCCTGCTCCTGGCGCGCGCGTTCCTGCGCCGCGGCCGCTTCCTGCTTCTGCCGCTCGACCTCCGGATCGGTACAGCCGGCCAGGGCGAAGGCGCACAGCGCGCCGAAGATCAAAGGTTTCATCAAGCCACTCCGTTGTCGGGCAGGAACAGGCCGGCGCGAACGCCGGATGGGGCTACTTTAAACATCCGCCGGCTGCCGTGACCACGCACGCCAACGGGAAACGGCGGGCCGAAGCCCGCCGTTCCGGTGACACAACCGCTTGCGCAAGCGGTTACTGCTTCGGCGCCGCCTCGGCCTTGGCGATCATGTCCTCCACCGAGGCGGTGGTGATCGGGTGGTAACCGGGCTTGGCGCGGGCGAACACGTCCTTGGCGAAGGCCAGGCCTTCGGGCGTTTTCACCAGCTCGGCGTAGACCGGCAGGATCAGCTTGCGACGGCCCACGCGCTGGATGAACTCGCCGGCTGCGGCCTGCGCCTCGCCATAGCCGCTGCGGATGGCCAGCGGATACCAGCGCATGGCGATCTCGCCATTGGGGGTGCCGGTGAAGTGGTAGGCCGCATCCAGCTGCGCCAGTTTCTCCAGCGGCTGCTTCTGCCCCAGACCATCGATGAAACGCACCCATTCCTGGGTACCCCACTGGCTGGTGACCTGGTTGCTGGGCACCTTGTCGCTGCCCAGGTAGGCGATACGCGCGGTATCGACCACGGCGAAGTTGCGCGCGCGGGCCTTGATCGCGAACGCCGGAATGCCCGGCTCGTCCAGCCACGCGGTCAGCTCGGCCTCGGTCACCGCGGTCGGGTTCTTGGGCAGCAGGTTCTTCTTCATGTAGGCGACGAACTGGTCGGTATTCGCGCTCTGGAAGGCGTGGTCGTTGAACCAGCCGCGCAGGAACGGATCGAATACGGCGCGACCGAAACGCTGCTCCAGGAACTGCAGGAACCAGGCGCCCTTGACGTAGGCGACGTTGCTCAGCGCCTCGTCCGGATCACGCTCGGTCAGCGGCGGCAGCGCCAGCGCCTGGTCGGCCGGGCTCATGCCCTTCACTTCGGCCAGCAGATCGCTCTGGTCGATCTCGCGCTCCATCTCGGCCATTTCCGGGCCGTACAGCGCCTCGGTGATGCGGCCCTGCACGTAGGTGGTGAAGCCTTCGTTGAGCCAGATGTCCTTCCAGCTGGCGTTGGTCACCAGGTTGCCGGACCAGCTGTGCGCCAGCTCGTGGGCGATCAGCGACACCAGCGACTTGTCGCCCACGATCACGGTCGGGGTGGCGAAGGTCAGGCGCGGGTTCTCCATGCCCCCGAACGGGAACGACGGCGGCAGCACCAGCATGTCGTAGCGGCCCCAGCGGTATTCGCCGTACAGGTTCTCGGCGGCGCCGATCATCTTCTCGGTGTCTTCGAACTCCTTGGCGGCCTTGCTGACCATGGCCGGCTCGGCCCACACGCCCGAACGCTGCGAGATCGGCTCGAACACCAGGTCACCGGCGGCGATGGCCAGCAGGTAGGACGGAATCGGCTGCGGCATCTTGAAGCTGTAGTCGCCGTCACGCGCGGCCTTGGGATCGTTGTCGGCGCTCATCAGCACCATCACGTCCGGGCGGCTGGCCACGTGCGCGCTGTAGGTGAAGCGCACGCTCGGGGTGTCCTGCAGCGGCACCCACGACCGGGCGTGGATGGCCTGCGACTGGCTGAACATGAAGGGCAGCTGCTTGCCCTCGGTCATCGACGGCTCCAGCCACTGCAGGCCCGAGGCGGTCGGCGCGGTGTGGTAGGTGATCGCGATGGTGGCCGGCTGCTGCGGAGCCTCGATGCTGAGCTTGCTGCCGAACACCTTGTCGGCCGGGGCCAGCGTGAACTGCAGCGGCGATGCGGCGCCATCGGCGGCGATCGCCTCGACTTTCTCGATGCTCAGCTCGCGGGTATCGAGCAGCAGCTGCGTGGCGGCCTTGTCCTTCCACTCCAGCGTGTAGGTGGCGGTGCCGCCGATCTGCCGGGTATCGAAATCCAGCTTCAGGTCCAGCGCCAGATCCTTGATGACGACCTTGTCCGGCTCGGCGTAGGAGCTTTCATCATGGCTGCGGTTGACGGTGCTCACGGCGGCGGGCTTCTCGGCGACGGGGTCGGCAACAGGCGTGGCGGGTTCTTTGGCACAGCCGGCGACGAGCGCGACGGCCAGCGGCAGCATCAGGAACGGAGAACGCATGGATCAGCAACCGGTTCAGGGAATAATCCCGAAGTTTAAACCGATTGCGGCGCGCCGAGGCCGCACGTCCCAGGGCACAGTCGCCGGCCCGGAAACGCAAAGAGCGGCTTGCGCCGCTCCCTGTCCAGCCCCGTCGCCCGGGGTTACAGCTTGTAGCCGGAGTGGATCGAAACGATGCCGGCGCTGAGGTTCTTGTAGTGGCAGCGGCCAAAACCGGCCTCGGTCATCATCGCCTTGAGTTCTTCCTGCGGCGGATGCTTGCGGATGCTTTCGGCCAGGTACTGGTAGCTGTCGGCATCGCCGCGGGCGAACAGCTTGCCCAGCTTCGGCAGCACCTTGAACGAGTGGAAGTCGTAGACCGGTTTGAACCAGTCCACCGTCACTTCCGAGAACTCCAGCACCCGCGCCTGCCCGCCGACTTTCAGCACGCGGTACATCTCGCTCAGCGCCGCGTCCTTGTCGGTGACATTGCGCAGGCCGAAGGAGATGGTCACCAGATCGAAGCTCTGGTCCGGGAACGGCAATGCCTCGGCGTTGAGCTGCACCCACTCGAAGCCCGAGACCTGGCCGCGGTTGGTCAGCCGGTCGCGGCCCACCGACAGCATGCCGGCGTTGATGTCGCCCAGTACCACGCTGCCCTCGGCGCCGATGCGCTCCTTGAGCAGCACCGCGATATCGCCGGTACCGCCGGCCAGATCCAGCACGCGGTCGCCCGGCTTCACCTGCGCGGTGGCCACGAAGTAGCGCTTCCACAACCGGTGGATGCCCAGGCTCATCAGGTCGTTCATCAGGTCGTAGTTGTCGGCCACGGAGGTGAACACCTGGCCGACAAGCTTCTGCTTGTCCTTGGCCGGTACGTCGCGGAAGCCGAAGTGGGTGGTGCCGGTCTTATAGGGGGATTCGCTCATGTGGGCGATTATCGCACCGCCGCCGCCCCACGTCCCTGCCGGCGGGCTGAACACGACCGCTATCATGGTCCTCTGCCGGCGCAGTTGCGCCATGAGGAGTTCCATGATCACCACCCCCGACTACCGTGCCCTGCTGGAAACCGCCATCGCCGAAGCCCGCCAGGGGCTGGCCGAGGGCGGCATTCCGATTGGTGCCGCGCTCTACCACAACGACGGCCGGCTGCTGGGTTGCGGCCACAACCGCCGTATCCAGGAGGACGATCCGTCCATCCACGGCGAAACCGACGCCTTCCGCAAGGCCGGGCGCCAGCGCGGCTACCGCGACACCATCATGGTCACCACGCTGGCGCCGTGCTGGTACTGCAGCGGGCTGGTGCGCCAGTTCAACATCGGCACCGTGGTGGTCGGTGAATCGGTCAGTTTCCCCGGCGGTATCGATTGGCTGCGCGAGAACGGGGTCAAGGTCATCGACCTGAACGATGCGGGCTGCATCGAGATGATGGGCCGCTATATCGCCGAGCACCCGGATGTCTGGAACGAAGACATCGGCGAGTGACACCGGCCCGCCGTTGACCGCTCGTGCGGTTCATATGCTGAATTGAGACTACGGGCGTGGGCAGCGCACGGATTCAGGACTATGCTGCAGCCACAGGGGGCAGAGCCATTAAAGGTAACGCCATGGACGCGCCCGTTTTACCCCACCGCAGTCACCACTCATTCCAGCTGGCGGGCGAGCGCCTGCGCGCCCACTACGCGCGCCATCAAAGCACCGCTGCGTTCTGGGATGCCTATCAGCAGATCCAGGCTGAACTGACCGCCGAGTTCCCCGAGTTGCGCACCGAGCTGTGCAACCGCTTGGCCGTGCTCGCCCAAGGCCTGGGCGCAGTGGAACAAGCCCAGCTGCTGGACCCGCTGGAGATCAGCTGACAGGACCGGTCCCGCCCTATCCAGAAACGCCGGGCATTGCCCGGCGTTTCCAGCGATCTACACAGCGCGTTACCGCTGCAGATCTCTATCGGCGGCCAGCTGCTTGCGGTTGACCAGTCGCTGCACCACCACGAAGAACAGCGGTATGAAGAACAGGCCCAGCAGGGTGCCGACGATCATGCCGCCGAGCACACCGGTACCGATCGCACGCTGCGCACCGGAACCGGCACCGGAAGCGATGGCCAGCGGCAGCACACCCAGACCGAACGCCAGCGAGGTCATGATGATCGGACGCAGACGGTCACGCACGGCGTGCATCGTCGCCTCGATCACCCCGGCGCCCTTCTCCAGGTGCTCCTTGGCGAACTCGACGATCAGGATCGCGTTCTTCGAGGTCAGGCCCACCGTGGTCAGCATCGCCACCTGGAAGTACACGTCGCGCTCCATGCCGCGCAGGGTGTTGGCCAGCACCGCACCGAGGATGCCCAGCGGCGCGACCATCAGCACCGCGGTCGGCACCGACCAGCTTTCATACAGCGCGGCCAGACACAGGAACACAATCAGCAGCGACAGCGTGTACAGCAGCGGCGTCTGCGAACCGGCCTCGCGCTCCTGGTAGGAGACGGCGGTCCATTCGATGCTGAAGCCCGGCGGCAGCTGCTTGGACAGCTTTTCCACTTCCAGCATCGCATCGCCCGAAGCCACGCCCGGCGCGGCCTCACCCTGGATTTCCAGCGCCGAGACACCGTTGTAGCGTTCCAGACGCGGCGAGCCGTAATCCCAGCGCTGGCTGGCGAAGGCCGAGAACGGCACCATCTCGCCGGCACTGTTCTTCACCGTCCACAGGTTGAAGTCCTCCGGGTTCATGCGGAAGCTGTCGTCGGCCTGCATGTAGACGCGCTTGACCCGGCCGCGGTCGATGAAGTCATCGACGTAGCTCGACCCCCAGGCGGTGGCCAGCGTGGAGTTGATCGCATCCAGCGACAGCCCGTGCGCACCGGCCTTGGCCACGTCGATGTCCAGACGCAGCTGCGGGGTGTCATCCAGCCCGTTCGGGCGCACGTTGGCCAGCTTGTCACTCTGCCCGGCCATGCCCAGCAGCTGGTTGCGCGCGTTGACCAGCGCCTCATGGCCCTGTCCGGCGTTGTCTTTCAGGAAGAAGCTGTAGCCCGAGGCGATACCCAGCTCCGGCATCGCCGGCGGCGGGAACGCGAAGATGAAGGCGTCCTTGATCTGACCCAGTGCCCCCATCGCGCGGCCGGTGATGGGGCCCACGCCCTGGTCCGGGGTGCGCTCGCCCCAGTCCTTGAGCTTGACGAAGGCCATGCCCGAGTTCTGGCCCATGCCGGAGAAGCTGAAGCCCTGCACCGAGAACACCGATTCCACGGCGTCCTTCTCGTTTTTCAGGAAGTGGTCTTCGAGCTTGTAGATCGACTCCAGCGTGCGCTCCTGGGTGGCACCAACCGGCGCCTGCACAAGCGCCATCAGGATGCCCTGGTCCTCATTGGGCAGGAACGAGCTGGGCAGCCGGGCGAACAGCAGGCCCATCACCACCGTCAGCGCGACAAACACCGCCATGAAACGGCCCGGACGGGCGAGGATGCCCCGCACGCCACGCTGGTAGGTGCCGCTGGTGCGGTCAAAGCCCTGGTTGAACCAGTTGAAGAAGCGGCCCGACAGCCCCGTGGGGGCGACGTGGTGCTCGCCCTTCTTCAGCGGCTTGAGCATGGTCGCGCACAGCGCCGGGGTCAGCACGATCGCCACCAGCACCGACAGCGCCATCGCCGAGACGATCGTGGCCGAGAACTGGCGATAGATGACGCCGGTGGAGCCGCTCATGAAGGCCATCGGCACGAACACCGCCGACAGCACCAGACCGATACCGACCAGCGCACCGGTGATCTGGCTCATCGACTTGCGGGTGGCTTCCAGCGGCGAGAGCCCTTCCTCGGCCATGATCCGCTCGACGTTCTCCACCACCACGATGGCGTCATCCACCAATAGGCCGATTGCCAGCACCATCGCGAACATGGTCAGCATGTTGATGGAGAAACCCAGCACCGCCAGGATGCCGAACGTGCCCAGCAGCACCACCGGCACGGCGATGGTCGGAATCAGCGTGGCGCGGAAGTTCTGCAGGAACAGGTACATCACCAGGAACACCAGCACGATCGCCTCGATCAGGGTCTTGACCACGCCCTTGATCGACACCCGCACGAACGGGGTGGTGTCATATGGAATCACCGCGGTCATGCCGCGCGGGAAGCTGGCTTCCAGTTCGCTCAACGCCTTGCGCACGCCCTCGGCCGTTTCCAGCGCGTTGGCGCCGGTGGCCAGGGTGATCGCCAGGCCCGAAGCCGGCTTGCCGTTGTAGCGGGTGACGAAATCGTAGGTTTCCGCGCCCAGCTCGATCCGGGCCACATCACCGAGCTTCAAGGTGGAGCCGTCGGCCTCGGTGCGCAGCACGATGTTGCGGAACTGCTCGGGCGTCTGCAGGCGGTCCTGCGCGTTGATGGTGGCGTTGAGCTGCTGGCCCTTCACCGCCGGCGCACCGCCCAGCTGGCCCACGGCCACCTGCGCGTTCTGCGCGCGCACCGCGCCGGTGACCTCGTCCACCGAGACCTTGTAGGTCTGCAGCTTGTTCGGATCCAGCCAGATGCGCATGGCGTACTTGCCGCCGAACACCTGGATCGAGCCCACACCCGGCACGCGGCTGAGCGGATCAACCACGTTGGAGCCGACATAGTCGGAGATGTCGTTCTCGTCCATGCTGCCGTCTTCGGAGACGAAGCCCAGCACGTTGAGGAAGCCGGAGCTGGACTTGGCCACGTTGATGCCCTGGCGCTGCACTTCCTGCGGCAGCAGCGGCATGGCCAGCTGCAGCTTGTTCTGCACCTGGACCTGGGCGATATCCGGATTGGTCCCGCTCTCGAAGGTCAGGGTGATGCTGGCCTGGCCGTTGGAGGAGCTGTTGGAGGAGAAGTAGATCAGCCCGTCCAGGCCTTTCATGTTCTGCTCGATGATCTGCGTCACCGAGTCTTCCACCACCTTGGCAGAAGCGCCCGGGTAGTTGGCCGAGATCGACACCGCCGGCGGGGCGACCTCCGGATACATCGAGATCGGCAGTTTGATCATCGCCAGCGCGCCGGCCAGCATGATGATGATGGCGATGACCCACGCGAAAATGGGCCGGTCGATAAAGAAGCGAGCCATATGGTTCTCCGCTTACTGCTTGGCAGCCGGCGCCGCGGCAGGCGCGGCGGCGGGCTGGGCGGCTTCGGCACCCTTCTCGGTGGCCTGCACCGGCATCCCCGGGCCGATCTTCTGCAGGCCCTCGACGATGACCTTGTCACCGGCCTTCAGGCCGTCTTCCACCAGCCACTTGTCACCGACCGTGCGGCTGACGGTGACCGGGCGCAGCGCGACCTTGCCCTCGCCATCGACCACCATCGCGGTGGTATTGCCCTTGGGATCGCGGGCGATGCCCTGCATCGGTACCAGCAGCGCATCGGGACGCACGCCGCTGGCCAGCACCGCGCGCACGAACATGCCCGGCATCAGCACCTGCTCGGGGTTGTCCACGCGCACGCGCAGGCCATAGCTGCCGGTGGCGGGATCGACGCTGACCTCGGAGAACTCCAGCTTGCCCTTGTGGGCGAAGGTGCTGCCATCTTCCAGCAAGATCTCCACCGGCAGCTCGGACGCGCCTTCCAGGCGCCCGGCGGCCAGTTCGCGGCGCAGCTGCAGCAGCTCGGCCGAGGACTGGCTGACATCGATGTAGATCGGGTCGAGCTGGTTGATGGTGGCCAGCGCGGCGACCTGGCCGGCGCTGACCAGCGCGCCTTCGGTGACCGAGGATTTGCCGATCTGGCCGCTGATCGGTGCGGTGATGCGGGCATAGCCCAGCGTCACATTGGCCGCATCCAGCGCCGCGCGCGCGGCACCCACATCGGCCTCGGCCTGCTTCCAGGCAGCCTGCGCGTTCTCGTCATCCTGCACGCTGATGACTTTGCTCTTGACCAGCTCGGCGCTGCGCCGGGCGGCCAGACGCGCGGCGTTGGCGCTGGCTTCGGCCCGGGCCAGCTGGGCGCGGGCACTGTTGGCCTGGGCGCGGTAGGCGGCATCGTCGAGCTGGTACAGCGGCTGGCCTTCCTTGACCAGGCTGCCTTCGGTGAACAGGCGCTTGGCGATGATGCCACTGACCTGCGGACGCACTTCGGCGACCTGGTAGCCGGTGGCGCGGCCGGCCAGCTCGCGGGTCAGGGTGACCGGTTCGGCCTTGAGCGTGACCACCGTGACCTGGCCAGGACCTTGCGGCGGCGGCGCCTCGCCCCCTTTGCAGGCGGCCAGCGTGAGGGTGAGTGCGAGCGAGAGCGCGAGGAGACGGCAGCGGCTGATGGCGTGCATGAAGAGAGAGACTCAATAGGGAAAATAGCGCTTGAGGATCCGGCGGCACCTGGCAGCAGCTGGCGCAACCGCTGGCGCATACGGTACGGGCGCAGCCGGGGCGGCGGCTACCCGGCGCAGATCACCGCCATCCTGCAAAGCAAGCGGCGGAAATATACATACATGCATGACTGTTTGTAAACGGATACAGTTCAGTCTGGCGTCATCCCACCTGTGCACCGCGCAATGGCCAGAAAAACCAAAGAAGAGGCGCAAGCCACCCGCGAAGGCATCCTCGATGCAGCGTTGGCCTGCTTCCACGAGAACGGTGTGGCCGGCACTTCGCTGGCCGCCATCGGCGAGCGCGCCGGCTGCTCACGCGGCGCGGTGTACTGGCACTTCAAGAACAAGACCGAAGTGCTGGAGGCGATGATCGGCCGTGAGCGCGTCCCCTTCATCAAACGCCTGCGTCGCACCTATTCACCGCATCGCAACACGCCCATCCTCGACCTGCGCTCGGCGATGCTGATCTCGGTGGGCGAGCTGGCCAACGATCCGCGCCTGCGCGATCTGATGGAGATCATGCTGCGCAATGACCTTTCGGCCGAAAGCCAGGCCATGCAGCAGCTGCAGCACGACAGCATCGAGGAGGAGATGGCGATCTTCCGCCGCGCCCTCGAACGCGCCGGCGCACTCAGCCAGCTGCGCGAAGGTGTGGATGCCGCCGTGGTCTCGCGCATCCTGCATGCCGGCCTCACTGGGGTGCTGTACAGCGCGATGCTGCAACCGCAGCGGTTCGACCTGGAACGCGACAGTCGCGAAACGATGGATGCGCTGCTGTCGTACTACGTGCAACCGGGCGTATTCACACCGGGCGCGGCGCCACTGCCGCTGCCTGAACTCGATCCGGACGAGCTGGACTGACGCCAGGCCGCCGCCGCTCCCGCCCAGAACACCCGCAAACAGAAACGGCAGCACCAAGGGGGCTGCCGTTCCATCTACGCCCGTAAGGGATAGCGGTTACAGGATGTAGCGGCTCAGGTCCGGATCCTGCACCAGCTCACCCAGGTGCTTGTCGACGTAGCCGCGATCAATCACGACCTTGTCGCCATCACGATCCGGCGCTTCGTAGCTGAGCGTATCGAGCAGCCGCTCCAGCACCGTGTGCAGCCGGCGGGCACCGATGTTCTCCTGCCGCTCGTTGACCTGCGCGGCGATCTCGGCCAAGCGGTCGACGGCATCAACGGTGAAATCGACCTCGACGCCTTCGGTGGCCAGCAGGGCTTCGTACTGTTTGGTCAGCGCCGCCTTCGGCTCGGTGAGGATGCGCACGAAATCATCCTTGCTCAACGCCCCCAGCTCGACGCGGATCGGGAAGCGGCCCTGCAATTCGGGAATCAGATCCGAGGGCTTGGCCAGATGGAAGGCACCCGATGCGATGAACAGGATGTGGTCGGTCTTGATCGTGCCGTACTTGGTCGACACGTTGGAACCTTCCACCAGCGGCAGCAGGTCGCGCTGCACGCCCTCGCGCGAAACATCGCCGCCACCGACGTTGTCGCCGCGCTTGGCGACCTTGTCGATCTCGTCGATGAAGACGATGCCGTGCTGTTCGCAGGCCTCGATCGCCGCCGCGCGGATATCGTCCTCGTTGACCAGCTTGCCGGCCTCCTCCTCGATCAGCAGCGGACGGGCCGCCTTGATCGTCAAGGTGCGCTTGTTCGCCTTGGCACCGCCGAGATTGGCGAACATGGACCTGAGCTGCTGGCCCATTTCCTCCATGCCCGGTGGGGTCATGATGTCCATGCTGAGGTTGGCGCTGAACTCCAGCTCGATCTCGCGCTCGTCCAGTTCCCCGGCGCGCAGCATGCGCCGGAACTTGATGCGGGTTTCATTGTCCTGCGCCGAGGGCTCGTTGCGCGCGGCTTCGGCGTCGAAACCGATGCCGACACTGCGGCGCGGCAACAGCGCGTCGAGAATCCGGTCTTCGGCCTTCTCCTCGGCCTGCATGCGTACGCGCACCTTGGCCTGTTCGCGGTACAGCTTGACCGCGGTATCGGCCAGATCGCGGATGATCTGTTCCACGTCCTTGCCGACGTAGCCGACCTCGGTGAAACGGGTCGCCTCCACCTTCACGAACGGCGCATTGGCCAGCGTCGCCAGGCGGCGTGCGATCTCGGTCTTGCCGACACCGGTCGGGCCGATCATCAGGATGTTCTTCGGCATCACTTCGTTGCGCAGATCAGCCGGCAACTGCATGCGCCGCCAGCGGTTGCGCAGGGCGATGGCCACCGCACGCTTGGCGTCGTGCTGGCCGACGATGTGCCGGTCCAGTTCCTGCACGATCTCGCGCGGCGTCATGGTGGCGGAGGAAACTTCGATCTTGTGGTTCATGGGGTACTCGCAATCGTTGGCGGAAGGGCTCAGAGCTCTTCAACCACCACGTTGGTATTGGTGTAGATGCAGATGCCGCCGGCGATATGGATCGCCTCGGTCGCCACAGCCTTGGCATCCATCTGGGTGTGGGCCAGCAGCGCGCGTGCCGCGCTCAGGGCATAGGAGCCGCCCGAGCCGATGGCGATGATGCCGTCCTCCGGCTCGATCACATCACCGGTGCCGCTGATGATCAGCGAGGTTTCCCGGTCGGCCACCGCCAGCAGCGCTTCCAGCTTGCCCAGACGGCGCTCGGTGCGCCAGTCCTTGGCCAGTTCCACCGCCGCGCGGGTCAGCTGGCCGTGCTTCTCGAGCTTGGCTTCAAACAGTTCGAACAGGGTGAACGCATCGGCCGCGGCACCGGCAAAGCCGGCCAGCACCTGGCCGTCACGACCGAGCCGGCGCACCTTGCGCGCGTTGCCCTTCATCACCGTGTGTCCCAAGGTGACCTGACCATCGCCAGCGATCGCCACATGCGCGCCGCGGCGGACGCAGCAGATGGTGGTGGCGTGAAAAACATTCGGGTTCTGACTGGGGTCCATACGGCCTCCGGGATACTGTTCCACGGACATGGGGACAGTTTCCGCAGCGATCAAGCCTGGCCGCCACCGTGCCGCGACAGTCGGCATTCAGCCGCGCGGACTCACCAAGGTTGCTGCTTGCGGGCCTGATGGGGACGCCCGGGTTCCGGCTCGATACCCCAGGCCACGTACCAGTCCTCGCCCTGGGTTTCGATCGGATGTTGCGTGCGCCCGGAGCCATTGCCACAGGCCAGCGTATCAGCGGCGCAATAGCGGTCGCAGCCCCAGCAGATGCGCTCGGGGTGCTTGGGTTTGAGCGGAAACGGCTTGGCCATGTCGATCTCTCCACGGGTCCTGCCCACAATGGGCAGATGCCATCGCTGGCGCCCTGACACAAGTCAAACAAGGTGCAATCAGGCAGCGCCGATTCAGCCCGGCGGACCCGCCGGTGGCGATGCGGATCAGGACTTGCGCCGGGCGCGTGGATGGGAGGCGTCGTAGACCTTGGCCAGGTGCTGGAAATCCAGATGCGTGTAGATCTGGGTGGTGGCGATGTCGGCGTGGCCGAGCAGCTCCTGCACACCGCGCAGGTCGCCGGACGACTCCAGGATGTGACTGGCAAAACTGTGCCGCAGCATGTGCGGATGCACGTGCTTGAACAGCCCCTGGCGCTGCGCCAGCTGCTTGATGCGGATCTGCACCGCACGCGGGGTGATCGGGCCGCCACCGCGTCCGGGGAATACCGGTTTTTCCGCAGTACCGGCACTGTCGCACCGCCACTGCTGCAATGCCGCCAAGGCATGCGAGCCGACGGGCACCGCGCGCTCGCGATTGCCCTTGCCATGCACCAGCACCAGCCCGCTGGCGACGTCCAGATCGCGCCAGCGCAACGCGCACAGCTCACTCAGGCGCAGCCCGGAGGAATAGAACAGCTCCAGCAGCGCGCGATCACGCAACCCCAGCGGCGCATCGGTGGGCAGTTCGACCAGCTGCACCGCCTCATCGGCATCGAGCACCTGCGGCAGCTTGCGCGGCGCCTTGGGCGCACGCAGGCCGGCAGCCGGACTGGTGGCGATGGCACGGTTCTTCAGCAGCCAGGTATAGAAACTGCGGCACGCCGACAGCCGCCGCTGCAGGCTTTTGGCCGCCAGTCCACGCCGGTGCTCGGCAGCGATGAATTCGCGCAGCCGGTCGCCCGACAATGCCTGCGGATCGCCCAGATCCTGGGCTTCGCACCACTGCGACAACGCCGCCAGATCGCGCTGGTAGGCATCGAGCGTATGCGCCGACATGCGCCGCTCGATCCGCAGATACGACAGGAAGGCCTGCACGGCGCTCATCGCCGCATCCCTGCCATCAGACGCTGCGGAAGCGCTGCAACCCCACCGCCAGCGCCTCGCCCATCATGCGCAGGAACAGCGTGCCCATGCCCGGGTAGAAGCGGTTGGGATCATGGCTGCCCACCGCGATCAGGCCCACACCCGGCAACGGCAGCAGCGCGGTGGACGCGACCTCGCCCACGCGTTCGCGATACAGCACCTGGTTCTTTTCCTGCTGCAGACGACCGCAGATGGGCTCGCCGTCGAGCAGGCAATCGTGGAACGGTGCCAGCGCCGGATCGTCGTGGGCGAGCACCTGCAACCACGGCGCCTGTTCCAGTTCGGGCACCGCATCAAACACGATGAGGCTGACCAGATCGCCGGCGAAATCCTCTTCCAGCGAGGCGGCCATCGCCTTGAGCGTGGCGGCGGCGCTGGTCTGGCGCATCAGCGCCAGGGTCAGCTGGTGGGTGCGCACGGCCAGCCGCTCGTTGATCTGCGCGTTGCTGCCCAGGTCGGCCAGCCGCCGCGACAGTTCGCGGTTCTTGTCGCGCAGCACTTCCAGCTGGTAGCTGGCCAGCGAGGCGGTGGGGCCGTCATCGCGCGGCACCACCATGGTCAGCGCCAGATCGGGGAACTGCTTGAGGAAGCTGGGGTGACGCCGCAGCCAGGCGGCGACTTCGTGGGCACCGATTTTCTCGACCGTGTCGTTCATCCCGTCCATTCTCCGTCGAATACGAATGCCGCCGGACCGGACATCACCACTTCCGCGTCGTCGGCCGGCCACTGGATACGCAGATCCCCTCCAGGCAATGACATCACCGCATCGCGCCGCAGACGGCCCCGCTGCATCAGCACCACCGCCGCGGCGCAGGCGCCACTGCCACAGGCCAATGTCTCGCCGACACCGCGTTCGTACACGCGCAGCCGCGCATGCCCGGCATCCATGACCTGGGCAAAACCCACATTCACCGACTCCGGGAACGAGGCGTGCTGCTGCAGCAGCGGCCCGATCCGCTCCAGCGGCGCGGCGTCGATCAGGCCCACTTCCAGCACCGCATGCGGGTTGCCCATCGACACCGTACCGAAGCGGACATTCTCGCCCTGCAAGGACAGCACATATTCCTCCCGCGCGCGCGGGAAACCCAGCAACGGGATCTGTGCCGGTGCGAACACCGGACGCCCCATCGCCACCGCATACTGGTCCGGACCCAGCCGCTGCACGGTGTGGCTGCGGGTCGGGCTGTCGATGATGAATTCATCGCCCTGCGCCACACCCGCACGCACCAGCCAGGCCGCGACACAGCGCGCGCCGTTGCCGCATTGCTGCGAGCTGGAACCGTCGGAATTCCAGATCCGGTACGACGCCACCGCGCCGTCGCTGCGCGCCGGTTCGATGGTCAATATCTGGTCGCAACCCACGCCGCGATGCCGGTCGGCCAACCGGGCCGCCAATGCCGTATCCGGCGGCGGGCTGCCGTCACGCAGGTCCAGCACCACGAAATCGTTGCCGGCGCCATGCATCTTGGTGAAGCGAAGGCGCCCTGAAACCGGCTTACTCATTGGGGGTGTCAGCACTTTCTGCCGGCTTGATCCCCGCATCGTCGCCGCTGTCGACCGGCTCTGGTTCCGCCTGGTCGGTCGGCGTGTCGGAAGCGGCCGCGTCCACATCGTCCGGGACGACTTCCTGCTCCTCGATCGGCACCGGCTTCTGTGGCATCACCAGTGGGCCCTTGTTGCCGCAAGCGGCCAAGGCAAGCAGCAGGAGGGTGGCGGGGATGGAAATCAGGCAACGGGACGTCTTGTTCATGGCGCCGAGTATAGCGATTGGACCATGAAATCCGGATGGCGCCGCGAGCGCTCAGTCATCGCCCGGCGGCAAAGGCCGCCGCCACAACCACAGGCAGACGCAGGCCATGATGCTGATCGAGGTCCACTTCACCCACGCCAGCGGTACGCACCACAGGGTGATCAGCGCGCAGACCAGCATGGTGGCGCTGGCCATCCATTTGCCCTTGCGGCTGACCGCGCCGTGCGCCCGCCAGTCCCTGATGGCCGGGCCGAAGCGCGGGTGATCGAGCAGCCAGCGGTGCAGGCGCTCGGAACCATGGGAAGCGGCCCAGGCCGAAATCAGCACGAAGACGGTGGTCGGCAGGCCCGGCACGAAGATGCCGACAATGCCCACCCCCAGGCTGACGTAGGCCAGCAGCCACCACGCCCAGCGCAGGCGTGGTGGGCGGGGCTCATCTGGCGGTGGTGTATCAGACATCGCGGGAAGCCGGCGGCATCAATCGGCCAGGCCCAGCTGCCACAGCACGAAGGCAAAGGACTCGGCCTGTTCCTTGTACCGCTGGAAGCGGCCGGACTTGCCACCGTGCCCGGCTTCCATGTTGGTACGGAACACGATCGGCGCGGTGCCGGTATTGACGTCACGCAACTTGGCCACCCACTTGGCCGGCTCCCAGTACTGCACCTGCGAATCCCACAGGCCGGTGCCGACGAACAGCGACGGGTACGCCTGTGCGCGCACGTTGTCGTAAGGCGAGTACTTGAGCATGTAGTCGTAGTAAGGCTTCTGCTCCGGGTTGCCCCACTCGTCGTACTCGTTGGTGGTCAGCGGGATGCTGGCATCGAGCATGGTGGTGACCACATCGACGAAGGGCACCTGCGCCACCATCACCTTGTAGTCGCCCGGGGCCTGGTTGGCCACCGCGCCCATCAGCAGGCCACCGGCGCTGCCACCGGAGGCGGCGACGCGGTCCTTGGCCGCATACCCCTGGGCCACCAGCGCGCGGGTGACATCGATGAAATCGTTGAAGGTGTTCTGCTTGTGCAGCAGCTTGCCGTTCTCGTACCAGCTGCGACCCATTTCCTCACCGCCGCGGATATGGGCGATGGCGTAGACCACGCCGCGATCGAGCAGGCTCACCACACTCTGGTTGAACCCCGGATCCATCGACATGCCGTAGCTGCCGTAGGCGTACTGGTACAGCGCGGCGGTGCCGTCCTTCTTGAAGCCCTTCCTGTAGACCAGTGACACCGGCACCTGGGCGCCATCGCGCGCGGTCACCCAGACGCGCTCGGTCTGGTAAAGCGACGGGTCATAGCCGATCACCGGCTGCTGCTTGAGCAGGCGGCGCTCGCCGGTGCTCACGTTGAGCTCGTAGGTGGTGGCCGGCGTGGTCAGCGAGGTGTAGCTGTAGCGTAGCCAATCGGTGTCCGGCTCGGCATTGACCGACAGGCCCATCGAGTAGGCCGGCTCGTCGGCCTTGACGAACTGCCTACGGCCATCGGCGAACAGCAGGCGCACGCGTTCCAGCGCTTCGGCGCGCTCGGCGATGGCGGTGTAGCCGTCGAACAGCTCGAAGCCTTCGATCAGCACCTGCGGATCGTGCTTGACCCAGTCCTGCCACTGCGTGCGGCTGGTGGCGCCTTCCGGCGCGGTGACCAGCTTGAAGTTGGTGGCGCCGTCGGCATTGGTGCGGATCACCCAGCGGCCGTCATAGTGGTCGGCGTCATATTCGACATCACGCGCGCGCGGCGCCAGCACGGTGAACTCGCCCGGCGTGGCGGCCGAGGTGTAGCGCAGCTCCGAAGACACCGTGCTGTCCACGCCGATGACGATGTAACGGTCGTCGCGGGTACGGCCGATGCGCATGTAGAAGCTGTCGTCGTGCTCCTCGTAGACCAGCGCATCACTGCTGGCCGGGGTGCCGAGCACGTGCTTCCTCACCCGTACGGTGAGCAGGGTTTCCGGGTCGTTCTCGACATAGAACAGGGTCTTGCTGTCATCAGCCCAGACCACGTTGGGCGAGACGCCCTGGATCACATCGGGCAGGATCTGGCCGGTGGCCAGGTCCTTGAAGCGGATCGTGTACTGACGGCGGCCGACATCGTCCTCGGCCCAGGCCAGCAGGCGGTTGTCCTGGCTGACCTGCATGTCACCAACGGAGAAATAGCCCTTGCCCTCGGCCATCGGGTTCAGGTCGAGCAGGACCTGCTCGACCGCCTCCATGCTGCCCTCGCGGCGGGCGTAGACCGGGTAGTCCTTGCCGGTCTCATAGCGGGTGTAATACCAGTAACCGCGCTCGCGGTACGGCACGCTGGCGTCATCCTGCTTGATGCGGCCGACGATCTCGCCGTAGAGCTTCTCCTCCAGCGGCTTGAGCGGTGCCATCAGGGCGTCGGTATAGGCATTCTCGGCATTGAGGTAAGCCAGCATCGCCGGATCTTCGCGGCTGTCATCGCGCAGCCAGTAGTACTCGTCCTGGCGCTGCGCACCGAACGGCGTGGTGACGGTATGCGGGCGTTTTTCCACATCCGGCGGCGAAGGCGGGGAGACAGCAGCGGCGGTATTGATCATCAGGCTTGCAACCAACAGGCAAAGGGCGGATTTCATCAGGCGCTCCAGCGGGCTGGCTCCGGGCCGCCCGCGCAACGGGCCACAGTGTGCCACGGCCCACCGTTGGCCCGATGCCGGGGACCCCGCCTATCATGACGGCGATGAAAACATCCGACCCCACTCCTTCCGGCTACAGCCGTCGCAGTCACGAGATCGCCCCGTTCCATGTCATGTCGCTGCTGGCCCGCGCCAACGCACTGGAGCAGGCCGGCCACGATGTGATCCATCTGGAAATCGGCGAGCCGGACTTCACCACCGCCGCGCCGGTCATCGCCGCCGGCCAGGCCGCGCTGGCCGCCGGCCATACCCGCTACACCGCCGCCCGCGGCCTGCCGGCTCTGCGCCAGGCCATTGCCGGCTTCTACCACGACCGCTACCGGCTGGACATCGACCCCGAGCGCATCCTCATCACGCCCGGCGGCTCCGGCGCCCTGCTGCTGGCCTCCAGCCTGCTGGTCGATCCCGGCCGGCATTGGCTGCTGGCCGACCCGGGCTATCCCTGCAACCGGCATTTCCTGCGTCTGGTCGAAGGCGCCGCGCAACTGGTGCCGGCGGGGCCCGCCACCGGCTACCAGCTCACCCCGGAGCTGATCGACGCGCACTGGAATCGCGACAGCGTCGGTGCCCTGCTCGCCTCGCCGGCCAACCCCACCGGCACCACCCTGGACAAGGCGCAGCTGGCGGCGCTGGCCGGCGCGGTGAAGGCGCGCGGGGGACATCTGGTGGTCGACGAGATCTACCACGGCCTGACCTACGGCTTCGACGCGCCCAGCGTGCTGGAAGTCGATGACGGCGCCTTCGTGCTGAACAGCTTCTCCAAGTACTTCGGCATGACCGGCTGGCGGCTGGGTTGGCTGGTGGCGCCGCCGCAGGCGGTCCCCGAGCTGGAGAAGCTGGCCCAGAACCTGTACATCAGCGCGCCGTCGATGGCCCAGCATGCGGCGCTGGCGTGTTTCCAGCCCGAGACCATCGCCCTCTTCGAGCAGCGTCGCGAACAGTTCCGCCAGCGCCGCGACTACCTGCTGCCGGCCCTGCGCGAGCTGGGCTTCCGCATCGACGTGGAACCGCAGGGCGCGTTCTATCTGTATTGCGATGTCAGCGCGTTCACCGACGATGCGCAGGCCTTCTGCGCGCACTTTCTGGAAACCGAACATGTGGCGTTCACGCCGGGGCTGGATTTCGGCCAGCACCGCGCCCATCAGCACGTGCGCATCGCCTACACCCAGGACGTGCCGCGGTTGCAGCAGGCGGTGGAGCGTATCGGCCGCGGCCTGCGCCGCTGGCAGCAACGCTGATCCACTCCACGCCGCCCTGAACAAAAAAACGCCACCGGAAGGTGGCGTTTTTCCTGCATCACTTGCCGTCGGACATCACTTCCCGCCCAGCTGCTCCCACAGGAAGCTGTAGGCCAGCGCCTGCATGTGCGCGGCCTGCGCGTTGTTGGCCGCACCGCCGTGGCCGCCTTCGATGTTCTCGTAGTAGGTCACGTCCTTGCCGGCCTCGATCATCTTCGCGGCCATCTTGCGGGCGTGGCCCGGGTGCACGCGGTCATCGCGGGTGGAGGTGGTGAACAGTACCGGCGGGTAGCTCTTGGCCGGATCGAACAGGTGGTACGGGGAGAAGGTCTTGATGTAGTCCCAATCGGCCGTATCCGGGTTGCCGTACTCGGCCATCCACGAGGCGCCAGCCAGCAGGTGGCTGTAGCGCTTCATGTCCAGTAGCGGCACCTGCACGACCACCGCGCCGAACAGCTCCGGGTACTGGGTCAGCATGTTGCCGGTGAGCAGGCCGCCGTTGCTGCCGCCTTGCACGCCCAGGTGCCTGGCCGAGGTGATCTTGCGGCTGACCAGGTCCTGCGCCACCGCGGCGAAGTCCTCATAGGCCTTGTGCCGGTTCTGCTTCAGCGCCGCCTGGTGCCAGCGCGGACCGTACTCGCCACCGCCACGGATGTTGGCCACGACATACACGCCGCCTTTGTCCAGCCAGGAACGGCCCATGCCGCCGGAATAGCCGGGGGTCAGCGAGATCTCGAAGCCGCCATAGCCGTACAGCAGGGTCGGGTTGGAGCCGTCCAGCTTCATCGCCTTGTCATGCACGACGAAGTACGGCACGCGGGTGCCATCCTTGCTGGTGGCGAAGTGCTGCTCGATCACCTTGCCGCTGGCGTCGAAGAACGCCGGCATGGTCTTGAGCACTTCCGGCGGCTGGCCGATTTCGGCCAGGGCCAGCGCGGTCGGGGTCAGATAGTCGGTCACGGTCATCCAAACCGCATCGCTTTCATCCGCATCCACCGCGCCGACACCAATCGTGCCGAACGCCGGTGCGCCGGTGAAATCGCTGGACACCCAGCCGTCCTGGCCATGGGTGAGGACCTTCAGGCGGTTCTTGACGTCGTCGAGCACGTTCAGCACCACGTGCGACCGGGTCCACACCGCACTGGCCAGCGACGTGGTGTCCGTCGGCGCGAACAGCACGTCGAACGTGCGCTTGCCGGCCATGAAATCGTCGAACCTTGTCGCCAGCAGCGAACCGGCGGCGTAGGTCTTGCCGCCCACCGTCCACGGCTCACGCAGTTCAAGCGTCAGCCATTCGCGACGCACGCTCTTCTCGGCAGAGTTCGGCGCATCCACCTTGACCAGCTTGCCGTCGGCGCCGACCAGGAACAGTTCGTTGTTGTAGAAAGCGATCGTGCGGTTGACAAAATTGCGCTCGAAACCGGGCGTATCGTCATGCATCGCCGAGATGTACATGTCCTCGGGCTTGCCTTCGTACACGGTCGTGGCCGCGCTGATCGGGGTACCGCGGCGCCACTGCTTGACCACGCGCGGGTAGCCGGAGGTGGTCATCGAGCCGTCGCCGAAATCGGTGTAGACGAACACGTTGTCCTGGTCGATCCAGGCCAGGCCGCCCTTGGCTTCGGGACGGAAGAAACCGTCCTGGATCCAGTCCTTCTTGACCAGATCGAACTCGCGGGTGACATCGGCATCGGCGCCGCCGCGCGACAGCGCGATCAGGCAGCGGGTGTACTGCGGACGCAGGCAGTTGGCGCCATGCCATACCCAGTTCTCGCCCTCGGCCTTGTTCAGCGCATCCAGATCCAGAATGGTTTCCCACAGCGGCTCGGCCTTGCGGTACTCCACCAGCGTGGTACGGCGCCACACGCCACGCTCGTGCTGCTTGTCCTTCCAGAAGTTGTAGTAATAGTCGCCGATCTTCTCCACGCCCGGGATCTTGGCGTCCGAATCGAGCACCTCGCGGATGCCGGCTTCCATCTGCTTGAACTGCGGGGTCTGCGCCAGCTTGGCTTCCGCCTGCGCGTTCTGGGCCTTGACCCAGGTCAGCGGCTTGTCACCGGCAACCTCTTCCAGCCAGGCGTACTTGTCCTGGGATTCGTCAGCGGCCATGGCGGCTCCGGTCAGGCCGGTGGAAATAAGGCCTGCGACAAGGCAGGCGGAAGTGAGTCGGGACATGCGGGCTCCATGCGGTCATAAGGCGCGAACGCTAGCACGCTCGCTGCCACGCGCCCCGTGTCGAAGGTCAGGCCGCCTTCCGCGTCCTGGCCGCCGCCGGACGGCAGAAGCGCCGTGCCTGTGGCCGGCGACGGCGAACGCGGCGATCCCCCTCGGCACGCCAGGCGGCCGGCAGGCGGAACCGGTACAGCGCCCACCAGGCCACCAGCGGCATGCCCACCAGCCACAGCGGCAACCAGCCGATCCAGCTGCTGTAGCCGCGGGCCGCCGGCCATACCAGCACCAGTGCCAGCCCCGCCAGCGCCCACTGCCTGACCCCACGCAGTACCCGCCGATCGGGCTCATGCGATTCATTACGACGATAGGACGATGCGGACGACTGCGACATGACGTTCTCCGACTGCATGACGGGGTGGGAGTGCATGCTCGGCGGCGGCCATCTCACCGGCTGCGACCTGCCATTGACGCGCCCCTCGCCACCGGTCGAACATGCAGGCGTGACTCCCCAATGGCGCTCGACTCCGTAATGCGATCACTTCCAGTGTTTCTGTCCGCCCTCCTGTTGAGTCTGGCCCTGCCGCAGGCCCCGCTGCATGCACAGGACGCGCCGACGCCGGTGACGGCGGCCGGTGATGTGAACGGTCCGATCGACCTGCAGCGCTTCATGGGCCGCTGGTATGTGATTGGCCGGGTCCCCAATTTCATCGAGCGTGGCCACGTGGCCAGCGTCAACACCTACACTCTGCGCGAGGACGACAAGGTCGCCATCCGCTACCAGTTCCGCGAGGGCTTCAGCCAGCCACTGGAGGAGATCAACATCCGCGCCAAGGTCGACCCGGACAGCGGCAACCGCCGCTGGCGCACCTGGTTCTACAAGATCGTGCCCACCCACACGCGCATCCTGGAGGTGGCGCCGGACTACTCCTGGGCGCTGATCGGCTACCCGGGCCGGGAGATGGCGTGGATCTTTGCCCGCGAACCGGATATGGACATCACCCTGTACCGGCGGCTTGCGCAGCGCCTGCGTGACACCTACGAGGTCAACACCGACAAGCTCAAGCGCGTGCCGCAGCATCCGGAGCAGGTGGACAAGCTGGGCTTCGAGGTTCCCAACCAGAAATAAGCGGTCGGTGGCACCTCTGCGCTGACCGGTCGCGGCGATTGAAAAAGCCCGATGCCAAAGCACCGGGCTTTTTCATGTCGGCCTGTCGTCAGCGGCTCAGTCGTAGTTGCTCAGCGCCAATGCAAGCAAGGCTTTGGCCTGTTCACGCAGCGACTGCGGTTCGACGATCTCCGCATCGGAGCCGTAATGCAGCACATCCATCAGCAACTCGCGTGAAACGCTGTAGGGCACCTTCAACTCGTAGCGGCCATCGGCCAGAAAGCGCCCCTGCTGCTTGGAATGCCAGTGCTCGTCGGCGACCCAGCGCGCGGCCTTGGCGCTGAACACGATCGTCGCCCAGCCCTTGGGCGCGCCGGAGAAAATGCCGTAGCTGGCGGCCAGTTGTTCGTCCAGCTCGGTATCGGGCACATCGCGGGCCGGCTGGTCCAGCAATCGCGCCTGGTGGATGCGGTCCACCGCGAAACTGCGCACCGCCTCGCGGCTGTGGTCCCAGGCATCCAGATACCAGTTGTCGCGGTAATGGGTGATCCGCTGCGGCGACACCGTGCGTCGGGTGGCCTCATCGGTCGAACGCGCGCGGTATTCGAAGGACAGCTGCTTGCGCTCCAGCACCCCGGACGCCACCGTGCGGAAGCTGGCCTCGTCCAGCTTGCGACCGCGGTGCGGGATGACCCGCACCCGCTCCACCGGCCAGTTCGACGCCCCGGCCTGGGCCGCCAGCAGCCCCTCGATCCGCTGTTGCAGCGGCGCCAGCACCGAGGACAGCACGCCACCGCCGGTCCGCGACAACAGGTGCTGGGATGCCAGCAAGGCATGCAGCTCCTCGGAGCTGAGCCACAGCCCGGGCAGCTCGAAACGCTCGCTTTCGCCCGTCTGGTAGCGGAACCCGGCTTCGCCGTCGCCTTCCACCGGCGCCATCAGCGCATCGCGCAGGAAGGCCAGATCCCGGTACACGGTGGCTCTGGAACAGCTCAACTCCTCTTGCAGCCGTGCCACCGTGACCGGATAGCGGGCCGACTTGAGAAGACGATGCAGCGCGTTGATACGTTCATAGCGGTCCATGAGCCCGATTATGTCCGAGTCCGCGCTGCAATGGAGCAGCGGCCCTGGCCGGACAATCTTCAACCGCGACTAAAGCGCCGCGCCGCACTGAACCGGGGGGTAGCAGGGCTTCCGGTATCATCAAACCGTCCGTTTTCCCCCCTTGTGCCCCGGAGACTGCTTGATGTCCCTGCGTGTTTCACTGATTTTCCCGCTGCTGCTGTGTGCTCCGCTGGCCTGGGCCGACAGCGGCTCCGATCCTGCCGCGATGAGCTCTCCCTGGAGTGGCAGTGGCGGTGAACTGGGCTTCGCCTCGGCCCACGGCAACAGCAGCACCGAAAGCTTCAACGGCCGCCTGAAGCTGCGTTACAGCGATGACGACTGGGTCCACAGCATGGACCTGTTCGGCCTGCGTTCCAGCGCCGAATACACCGTCACCGCCGACGACGGCAGCACCTCGCGCAAGCGCCAGACCACCTCCAACCGCTACACCGCCGGTGCCGGCAGCGCGCTGCAACTGGGCGAGCACCGCCAGCTGACCGCGACGGTGCGCTATGAAAATGACGATTTCGCCACCTACGACCGCCAGGGCAGCTTCGGTCTGGGTTACGGCACGCGCCTGATCGATGCCGAGCGGGTGACGCTGGATACGCAGATCGGCCCGGGTGTGCGCCGCTCGCACAATTCGGAAACCGACGAGAACCGCACCGACCTGATCGGCCGTGGCCTGTTCGACCTGAAATATTCCATCACCGACAACACCGATCTGGTCAACACCCTGCTGGTGGAATCAGGCTCGTACAACACCTTCGCGCAGAACGACTTCGGTGTGTCGGTGAGCATGAACAAGCATTTTGCGCTGAAAGCCGGCTGGCAGGCCCGCCACAACAGCGACGTGGCCGAGGACAAGCGCAAGACCGATACGCTGACCACGATGAACGTGGTGTACAGCTTCAAATAAGCGAGCACGTTCACCATACAAAAAAGCCGGCGCGAGCCGGCTTTTTTGTGTCCATGCAACCGGGCGCTTCTGCAACGGACGGACCCGCCCCTACGGTCGTGGCTCAGCGCAGCAGGTCGGCGGCACCGGCCTGCAGCAGCTGCGCGGCAACCCGCCGGCCCAGCGCTTCCGGATCCGCGGCCGGGCCCAGCGCCTCGGTCCGCACGATGCGGCCATCGGCCACCCCGCCAACCAGCCCCTGCAACCACAGGTCCTGCCCCTGCCATTGCGCCAGGCCGGCCACCGGCACGTGACAGCTGCCCTCCAGCGCCCGGTTCATTGCCCGCTCGGCCTCCACGCAGGTGCGCGTGGCGGCATCATCCAGCGTCGCGACCCGCGCGATCACCTCGGTCGCATCGGCGCGACATTCGATGGCCACGGCGGCCTGCGCCGGTGCCGGCAGCCATTGCGGCTCAACCAGCCGGCTGCGGATGCGCCCGCCCAGCTGCAGACGTTCCAGCCCGGCGCAGGCCAGGATGATCGCGTCGTAGTCGCCGGCGTCGAGCTTGGCCAGACGCGTGTTGACGTTGCCGCGCAGGTCGCGCGACTGCAGATCCGGCCGCAGCGCGCGCAGCTGGGCCTGCCGGCGCAGCGACGAAGTACCCACCACCGCGCCGTGCGGCAGCTGGTCCAGCGTGGCGTAGTGGTTGGAAACGAAGGCATCGGCCGGGTCGGCGCGGGTCAGAATGGCCGGCAACACGAACGGTGCCTCCAGTTCCATCGGCACATCCTTGAGCGAATGCACCGCGCAGTCGGCTTCGCCGCGCAGCATCGCCAGCTCCAGTTCCTTCAGGAACAGGCCCTTGCCGCCGATGGCCGCCAGCGAACGGTCCAGCACCTCGTCGCCGCGCGTGCTCATCGGCACCAGGGTCACCTCCAGCCCCGGATGGGCCTGGCGCAGGCGGTCGGCGACGTGTTCGCTCTGCCACAGGGCAAGCGGGCTCTTTCGGGTGGCAATACGCAAGGTAGTCATGTGCCCATTATCGCCGCAGCGGCGCGGCGGTCACAGCTGCGGCAACGCCTGCTTCAGGCTGGCCACGCAGCGGCGGCTGATTTCCAGTGGCTCGGGTACATCGCGCAACACCGCATGCACCTGCCCGGCCGGGGCACGCCGCAACTCGACCAGCCGCGCACGCGCGACCAGGCAATTGCGGTGGATGCGGATGAAACGCGCCGGGAACTCCTCTTCCAGCGAGCGCAACGATTCCTCGATCAGGTCCTGCCCGCGGGTGTGGTGCACCACCACGTATTTCTCGTCGGCCTGCAGATACAGGATGTCTTCCACCGGAATCAGCCGCAGGCTGCCGCGCAGCCGTGCGCACAGCACCCGCCGTGCCTGCGCGGCTGCGGCGACCGGGGCATGGTCACGCCCGGCGACAAAGGTGCGCGCCCGCTCCAGCGCCGAGGCCAGCCGCTCGGCGCGCACGGGCTTCATCAGATAGTCGATCGCCGCCGCCTCGAACGCCGACAGCGCATGGGCGTCGTAGGCGGTGCAGAACACCACCGCCGGGCGTGGCTCGAACTGCGCCAGGTGGCGCGCCGCCTCCAGCCCGTCGACGCCGGGCATGGCGATATCCAGCAGCACCACATCCGGCTTGAACTCGGCGCAGGCATGCAGGGCCTCCACGCCGTTGGCCGCCTCGGCGACCACTTCCACCTCCGCGTGCTCGGCCAGCAGCGCGCGCAACCGCTCGCGGGCGAAGGGCTCGTCATCGGCAATGACCACTTTCATGTCATCTCCCCAAAACCATCAATCTGCCACCGGATCGGCGTGCTCCCCGGCCCGCGACTGCTGTGCGGACCACACGCCAACCATGCTGCCAATACTCACATCATGCGTGCGCGAAACGAAGCTGCAGCCATTCAGCCAGCGCGTGGATCTCCTCGGCGCAGACCTGGTGGGCCATCGGATAGCGGTGCCATTCCAGCGCGAAACCCAGCTGCCTGAGCACCTGCGCGCTGTGCTCGGCGATCTGCAGCGGAATCACCGGATCGCCACTGCCATGGGCCATGAACACCGGCTGGGCGGTGGCGCCTTCCACCAGCTGGCGGGCGGCGGCATCGACTTCGGGCAGGTAGGTGGACAACGCGATCAGGCCGGCCAGCGGCTCACGCCGGGTCAGGCCGGTGGCCAGGGTGATGGCGCCGCCCTGCGAGAAACCGGCCAGCAGGATGCGGTCGAGCGGAATGCCGCGCTCCTGTTCGCGTGCGATCAGCTCCTCGACCTGCGCCACCGACTCGGCCACGCCAGCGGTATCGGCGCGGCTGCGGAAATCCATGCTGACGATGTCGTACCAGGCCCGCATCGGCATGCCACCGTTGATGCTGACCGGGCGCTTGGGCGCATGCGGAAACACGAAGCGGATCGCCGGCCAGTGCGGGCGCACCAGTTCAGGCACGATCGGTGCGAAGTCATGGCCATCGGCGCCCAGGCCGTGCAACCAGATCACCGACCATTCCGGCACTGCGCCGGTTTGCTGTTCCACTGTTTCCAGCATTTCCACGACTCCCAAAGACAGGCCCGCATTATGCCTGCCCCGGGCCCCGGCTCAGTCCTGCAGGGGCTCGCGCAGTGCCGCAGCTCTCAGTTCGGCCGCGCGCACCAGCACGGCCGGCGGTGCACTCTCCTCGGGAATGGACAGCAGGCCATGGCGCCGCAGCCAGTCGCCGGCGCTGCGCGAGGACGTCAGCGCCACCACCGGTACCGCCAGCGCCATGCCGATCACCACTGGCGCCATCCATGCCGCCAGCGGCGGCGAAACCGCATAGGCCATGCCGCCGACCAGCAGTCCGAACACACTCAGGCCACCATAGCGGCGCAGCAGTTCCGGCCACGACACGCTGCCATCGTCACGCTGCTGCGCATCCCACCCCGAATCCTTGCCGGCCAGCACTTCGGCCACACCCCGCGACTGCACGTACATCACCACCGGCGCCATCAGCGCCGCCAGCACGGTTTCCAGCAGCACCGAGACCAGCGCTCGCAGCGCGCCACCGCAGCCGAGGCGTTCGTTGCGCGAGGTGAGCATGGCGACATAGCCCATCGCCTTGGGCGCCAGCAACACCGCCATGGTCAGCACGAACACCCACACCACACCGTCCTGGTCCAGCCCGCGCCAGTACTGCGCGGGGGCCAGCTGCAGGTGCAGCTCCTGCGCCACATCGATCCCGCCGTGGATCAGTGGAATGGCCACCCCGATCAGCATCAGCATCGCCCACATCGGCGCGGTGAAGTAATGGCCAATGCCGATCAGCATGTGCACCCGGCTGATCCAGTGCAGCCCGCTGGCACTGACAACCTTGGCGTGCTGCAGGTTGCCCTGGCACCAGCGGCGATCCCGGATCAGCAGATCGGTCAGTGTCGGCGGGCCTTCCTCGTAGCTGCCGTGCAGGTACGGCACCATGTGGCAGGCCCAGCCGCCGCGACGGATCAGCGCCGCCTCGACGAAATCGTGGCTGAGCACATGTCCGCCAAACGGCTTGCGGCCGGGCAGCTCGGGCAACCCCGCCTGCTCGGCGAAGGCCCGGGTGCGGATCACCGCGTTATGGCCCCAGTAATTGCTCTCGGCCCCGTGCCACCAGGCCACGCCATAGGCCATCACCGGCCCATACACCCGGCCGCCAAACTGCTGCATGCGGGCAAACGCGGTACGGCCGTTGACGACGGCCGGCAATGACTGGATCAGGCCGACCGTGGGATGATTTTCCATCGCCGACACAAGCCGCACGATCACCTCACCGGTCATCAGGCTGTCTGCATCCAGGATCAGCATCTGCGGGTAGGCACCGCCGAAGCGGCGCACCCAGTCGGCGATGTTGCCGGCCTTGCGCCCGACATTGCTGGCACGGCGCCGGTAGAACAGGCGCCCGGCGCCGCCGGTGGCCTGCACCAGTCGTGCGAACACCTGTTCCTCGGCGCGACCGGTCGCCTCGCGGGTGGTGTCGCTGAGCACGAAGAAATCGAAGTGATCCAGCTGCCCGGTGGCCGCAACCGATTCGTAGATCGCCTGCAGGCCGGCCATCATCCGCCGCGGGTCCTCGTTGTAGGTGGGCATCAGCAGCGCAGTGCGCTCACGCAACGCCGGCAGCGGCGTATCGGGATAGATGCCCAATTTCCGCCGCCCGCGGAGCAGCGCCTGCAGCCCCGCCAGGCTGCCGACGAACGACAGGGCGACCCACGCGAACAGCAGCACGAACAGCGCCAGCAGGCAGACCTCCAGCACATTGATGCCGCCACTGGCCAGCACCCGGGCCATCATCGCGCTGGCTGCCAGCGTCATCAGCGCGGTCGTGCCGAACACATACAGCCGCCGCAAACCGATATTGGCCGGCGCGGTGAGCTGCCGCGGCGCATGCAGATAGCCGTCGCGCAAAGACTGCTCGGGCATTGCCAGGGGATGCTCGGCCGGCAGCACCGCCATACCGGCATCCCGTAGCGGAGGACCGGAAATATCGGACGTCACGCGCGGCGCCCCACGACGAAGGACAGGAGAAAACCGCGGCAATCGGGAAGATGACCGCGGCTTGGGCTGGGATGAACGCTGCTTCCGTGATGCACCAGAATTCCTCGATGGGACGGCGTGATAGGCGGAAAACGTTAGACGGTTCAACTTAAACCTGCGGCAAACGCCAAGCCGCCGGCGCGGTGCCCTTTCCCCCAAACCGATCAATGCGGGAGCCCCCTCCACCGCATCGCCGTACCGGCATCCTCAACGCCAGGTCTACCTCATGACGGAGCCCGCACCTGGGCGCAGGACGGCCCCATTATCAATGAACCTCCGGACGGCCACCACTTTGCTGCGGGCCGCCCCCGCAATCCGCCCCCATGGCGTCGCCCAAACGCCCCGACGCCTCACCGCAGCACCGGCGCCCGCCGCTCCGCATTTCCGGGATGTCCTGGCGCGTGACCTGAAGACCGGCACCGCTGGCAGCAGCAGGCGCCGGTCCCGACCCCGAAGAAACCGCCCACCGGTGGGCGGGATGCCTCACAGGGGCCCGCTCGCCTGCCGCCGCGCACCGGCGTCACGAAAACCAGCGCACGTTCGACAGAACCCGAAATGAACACGCGCCGGCTGCAACGCCGCGAAACCTCCGGCCCAACTGCCCGAAGGCGTGCTCCGCGCAGGCGGCCGGCATATGCATCGCTGCAGACCTCTGCAGCAGACCGTTCGTGCAGCACCGCCATGTTGAAGGCACCCGGCACGAGGCAAGGAATGCCATCAAACAAACCGCCGGAAAGATCACCGGCAAAAAATTGCGGGAAACGGCAGGCACGATGCAAACCTTGGCTGGCTGGCATGACACAAGGGGCCAGGGGCAAGGCCGCCGACAGCCGCAGAAAACACCCCGACCGGACCGTACAGCGCCCCCGGCATGAGCATCCGGGCCGTTGAAGCGCGGCCGATCAGGCCGGACGGTGGGACAACAGTCCGATACGGCGGAACCACATCTCCACCGGCACAGTGACCAGTGGCGGCACCGCGGCCACCAGCGCCACCAGCATCGCCCACAGCGGCCAGCGCAACCTGCCCCACGCATACAGGCTGACCACCACGTAGAACAGGAACGCCGCACCATGCAGCGGTCCGAAGATCCTCACCCCCAGCGTGGTGGTTTCCGTGCCGTACTTGAGCAGCATGCCGACCAGCAACCCGGCCCAGGTGACACCTTCGATAAACGCGGCCGCGGCAAACAGCTTGCCTGCGGGAGAGAGCGGTTTGGCAGACATCAAAAACCCGTGCTTGTGCAGAAAGGCCGGAAATTGTAGGCCAACCGCGCTGCTCACCCTGGATCAGCGCCGCTTTGCGCGACAGGCAGATCACATCCGTGCCGAAAGTCATGGCCGACTGCGCCAGGCAACGGCACGTAGGGACCATTTTTACCGCAGTCTTATTCAACCGACCCGGACGTTAGCTTTTTCACGCTGGAACAGCACCCGCTCGGGGCGGTGCAGCAGGAAACCCTGGGCGTAGTCCACGCCGAGCTCGCGCAATACAGACAGCACGTTTTCGTCATCCACCCATTCGGCGACGACCTTCAGTTTCCGCTCGTGGCCAATCCGGGTCACGGCATCAATGATGATGCGGCTGACCGGCTCTCGCCCAAGGTCGCGCACGAAGCTGCCGTCGATCTTGATGCTGTCCACCGGCAGGTTCTTCAGATAGCCGAAGGAGGACATGCCGGCACCGAAATCATCCAGCGCGATCCGGCATCCGGACGCGCGCAGGCGCTCGATCACACGTGCCACGCGTTGCAGGTCGCGCACAGCCACCGTTTCGGTGATTTCAAAACACAGCCGCTCCGGCGGCACCCTGAACGTGGTGATCGCATCGAGGATGAAATCCGCCAAACCGTCATCCTCGAGGCTGGCGCCAGACAGGTTGATGGAACAGCTGTGCAGCTGGACACCGCACGGATGGATCCGGGAGAAGTTGGCCAACGCGGTACGGATCACCCAACGGTCCACCGCCGGCATCAGCCCGTAGCGCTCGCCGGCGCTGAGGAAGGCACCGGGCATGACCTCACGGCCGGTGTGATCGCGCATGCGCAGCAGCAGCTCCACATGCACCGCATCACCCGCCGCCGGGTCAAGCGCCACCAGCTCCTGGTAGTCCAGCAGAAGCTGGCCCTGCTCCAGCGCCCCGCGTAGGCGGTTGGCCCACTCCATCTCGCCGATACGCTGGGTGCTGGCGGCATCCTCGCGATAGGTGCAGACACGGTTGCGGCCATTTTCCTTGGCTTGGTAGCAGGCGCTGTCGGCCCAGGCCAGCAGGTCCTTGAGCGTGCTGCCTTCGCGCTCGACCATGACCAGGCCAATGCTGGCGCTGACGGTATAAGTACGCTCCTGCCAGTGGAAAATATGGCTCTCGATGCAGCGCCGGATGCGCTCGGCCAGCGCTTCGGCCTGCACCAGGTCCACATCGAACGCCAGCAGGGCGAACTCGTCCCCGCCGAGCCGGCCGAGAATCGTGTTGCGGCCCAACACGGCGCGCATCGCCCGCGCCAGCTGCACCAGCAACTGGTCACCGGCCGCATGGCCGGACAGATCGTTGATCAGCTTGAACTGGTCCAGGTCGAAGTACAGCAGCGCGAACGGCGCAGCCAGTGCAGTACCGTCATCCCCGGCCAGCGCTTCGCGCAGCAGCCGCTCGAACTCGCGACGATTACGCAGTCCGGTCAATTCATCGTGCGTGGCCTGGTAATGCAGGCGCTCGGTCATCGCCCGCTGCGCACTGGTATCGGTGGCCACCATCAGCAAATGCGGCAGTGCCTCCACTTCCACTTGGGCCAGCGAGGCATTGATCCAGAAAGCCGCGCCGCCGGCCGGGGTCAGCATCACCTCCTGGCTGCGCCACCCACCGCCACTCACCGCCATGGCAATCGCGCGCTCGCAGGCATGGCTATCGGCGAACAGCGAGCACAGCGGTGACCCGACCACGTCACCCAGCAACTGCCGCGCCGCCTGGTTGGCGTAGGTAATGCGGCTGCCGTCACCATTGGCCAGCAACACCAGCGCCGGCAGCAGTTCGTTGAGAGTGCGGAAGCGTGCCTCGCTTTCACCGAAGCGCACGCTCATGCGCCGCCCCAGATCAACCGCGCGGCGCCGGGTCGTCATCTGCGACCACACCAGCAGTGCCAGCAGGGTACTGATCGCGGTGCCGCCGATAAGGATCGCGCGCAGTTGCCCCCATTCGAACAGGTCAGCGCGCGGCCACAGACGCATCTCCCAACGGCGGCCGCCAAAATCCAGTTGCCGCACTTGCTGGGGAACTTCGGCGACCGGCGTGGCTGACGCAAATACCAGGTCCTGCCCGGCAGGCGCATCCAGATCGCGAATCTGCACGTGCATGTATTCCAGCACGCGCCCCTGCAGTGCCTGGGTGATCATCGGCTCCAGTCGCATGCTGACCGCCAGCGCTCCGATCTCGCGCTGACGACGTTCAGGCACCGTCAGCGGAACCGCACCGGGAGAATAGACCGGCAGGCGCACGGTGACGCCGGTGGCACTGGCCGCCGCGTCCTGGAACTGCACCAAGGGAAACGGCGCTGACGCGGTGGGCATATCGCGGTCCCGCGCCAGCTGCAATGCCCGTAGATTATCCGGCTGCCGGGTGATGTCGAAACCGACCAGCACCTCGTTGCCCTGCAGCGGCGCCACAAACTGGTAGCGGTAAGCCACCTGACCGGGATCGGTGGCACTGGTTTCGGCGCGCGCGAAGCCGGTGAGTACATAACCTTGCGCCAGCTCCTGCGGACGCAGGTTCTTCTGGTATTGGGAGAACTCTTTCTGGTCCATTCCATCGCTGGAAAGGAACACCGTCTGCATCGAGCGCAGCACCATAGCCGCCCCCTTCAGCGGCTCGCGCATGCGCGACTGCGCCGCATTGGCCAGCGAGCCCTGCAAGGATTCAGTGCGCTGCTGCTGGTAGACCCACTCATGGTGCGCCAGAGCCGCCGTGCACACCAGGCCCAGCAACAATACCGCCAAAGCCCAGAACGGAGAGGTGGGTACCAATCCGCGCGTAATCGCATTGCCCGTACCCGTTTCCTCCGGTGTCCTCCCTGCCTCCCGTACTGGCATGAATCCGGCTCCCTGAAGATGACAACGACAATAATGCTCCCCCCCACCCGTCGCGCAGTGAAAGCGGCGTGGTCTATACACACATCGTCCGTGCCGCAGCAGCAGGCCGACTGTCGCCAATCAATAACCCTATCGGGTGATGAAAGGAATTCTTGAACGCAAACCCGGGACCGCAATCCATTTCTGAAACGGCGTGCCGGGTTTCACTTTTGACCACCATCGCCGCGCCGCTTCATCCATGGAGCCGCCTCGGCCGGCCGGTTCCACGGTAAGCGGGACCGATGCCAAAACACACATCCCTGCCGTGGCCGCCTTCGCAATCCGCTGTCCCGCCAATCAAGTGAACTTGAGCAGGTCAGCTCCGGGCACCCTGCGGAGCTGAACGCGTTGTTGAATCCGACACGCCCTGTTCAACGAACGTGATGTGTCGAAGCCCATTCCGGCGTTGTGGTGATAGAGGCGCGGACCACAGCTTGGCTTGGCTCACCGCACAGCACCGGTACGACGCCGGCGGCACGGGTCTCATCACGTTGCGGTAGACCCGCCAGTGGCGAGGTGCATCTTCCCGCTCACCTTGCGACGAGCACGCTTGACACGACACTGCCCGGTGGCATTTCCAGACCCGCGCAACGATCCGTGGTTGCTACGACGAAACCTGGATTGGTACGTGGCCGGATTGCCCCGCTTTGAGAGAAGCGAAGTGGAAGCCTGCGCGACACAACGCGTGCGGCCAAAGTCGCTGCGGTGGGAGCAGCTGCGGCAGCCGTATCCCGGCCACACCAAATTTCCAGGAACAGCGTTTACGGTTGGCGCGGGGTTGCCTGGTTCAACTGCGCTTCCTCCACCTGTGTGGCCTTCGGCAACGCACGCGCTACCCTGCTGCTCCCGCCCCCCTTGCACTTCACCAGCGTCTTCCCATGAACAACACCGATCACCGCGTCCAGGGCCTCAACAACGATGAGGTGGCGGCCGACTGGCCTGCGATCAGCGCGCGCGAGATCGCATGGCTGAGCGGGCGTTTCCCGCAACTGGAAGGTGCCGGTGCGGTGTTGTGGCACAGCCCGCGGCCGATGTCGGCGGCGGCCATTGTCGAGGGCCGACACGGACAGGTGTTCATCAAGCGCCATCACCACAGCGTCCGCACCGCGGCCAGCCTGGGCGAGGAACACCGCTTCATCGCCCATCTCGCCGCTGCCGGGGTACCGGTGGTGCAGGTAATGGGTGATCGCGATGGCGCCACCGCCATTGAACATGGCCACTGGACCTATGAGCTGCATGCGCTGGCCGCCGGTCAGGACCTCTACCGCGACGCACCGTCATGGACACCGCCGCTCGATCCCGGACACGCGCGGGCCGCCGGCGCGATGCTGGCCATCCTGCACAACGCCGCTGCGGGCTACCACGCCCCGCAGCGCAGTACGCACATGCTGGTCGCACGCGATGACCTGATCCGCGCGGCCGATCCCATCGCGCAACTGCAGCGCGATCTGGTCGAGCGACCGGCACTGGCCGACTATCTGGCGCGCAAACCGTGGCAACACGACCTGCAGCAGACCGTGCTGCCGTGGCACCGCGCGCTGGGTGAGCGCCTGCACCGCGAACCGCGGCTGTGGGCACACAACGACTGGCACGTCTCCAACCTGCTGTGGCGCGACACCGGCAATACCCCGAGGGTGGCCTCGGTACTCGACTTCGGTCTCGCCTCGCCTACCAGCGCGCTGTTCGATCTGGCCACCGCGATCGAGCGCAACGCGGTGGCGTGGCTGGAACTGGAGCGCGGCGAACAGGCGGTGCATACCGGTATCGCGCTGGCCCTGCTCGACGGCTACCGCCGCGTCCGCCCGCTGAGCGCGGCGCACGTACAGCTGCTGGCCGACCTGCTGCCCATCGTCCACTTCGATTTCGCGCTGTCGGAAGTGGAGTATTTCCACGGCGCCACCGGCTCCACCGCCAACGCCGACATCGCCTGGCACACCTTCCTGCTCGGCCACGCACAGTGGTTCACCCGCAACCCGGGACAGGCGCTGCTGGCCGCGCTGCGCGCCGCCGCCTGAACCGGCGCACGGGCCAAATCCATCCGGTTGTGGTCAAATACGCCCCTGAAGCGGGGGTGCCTGGCGTGATCAGGCTGAGAGAGTCCCTTGGAACCTGATCCGGTTTGCACCGGCGTAGGGAGCTTTGAGCAGCACCCGAATCCCCTCTTTGGCGGGGTTCGTGCGCGCGCCTTCGCTTCGTCTCCCCTCCTGGCTGATGACGAACCGAATGAACCGCTGCTACCGAATCTCGCTGTTGACTGCCGCCATGGGCGCGGCGCTGCCGCTGTACGCCAGCAACGTTGAAACCGAGGCCGCCGACCGCTCGCCCACCGAGCTGGCCGCCGTGCGCGTGCAGGCCAAACAGGACGCCGCACCGCAGACCACCCAGTCCGGCAGCTTCGGCGGCGGCGACTGGAAGAACACCCCGGCCGCGGTCAGCGTGCTTGATCGCGCCCTGCTCGACAGCCGCCAGGTGCGCACGCTCTCCGAGCTGGCGCACAACGATGCCTCGCTCGGCGACAGCTACGCGCCGGTCGGCTACTACCAGAACATCGCCATCCGCGGCTTCGCGCTGGATACCGCCACCGGCTACCGCTTCAACGGCCTGAGCATTGCCGGCGAACAGCGCCTGGCGCTGGAACACATCGCGCAGGTGGAAGTGCTCAAGGGCGAGGCCGGACTGGCCGCCGGCGTGATGGCACCGGGCGGCATCATCAACTACGTCGGCAAGCGCCCGACCGACGTCCGCAACCTCACCCTGGCCACCGATGCCGAAGGCAGCCGCTACGCCGCCATCGACGTGGGCCACTGGCTGAGCCCGCGCTTCGGGGTGCGCTTCAATGCCGCCTGGGACGACAGCAACTCGTACATCGAGCACGCCGATGGCCGCCGCAACTTCTATGCGCTGGCCACCGACTGGCGGATCAGCGAACGCGCCAAGCTCGAGGTGGATGCCAACTACCAGACCAGCGCGCAGCGCTCGGCTTCGGCCTACCAGCTGCTCGGCGCCAGCGCGCTGCCGGGCGAAGTGAACCGGGAGCACATGCTCGGCTACCAGGCCTGGCAACGGCCGGTGGGCATCGACAGCACCAACATCACCGCACTGCACACCTGGGACTTCAGCCCGAACTGGCAGTCACGCGTGTCGGCCAGCCACAGCCGCACGGTGATCGATGACAACGTCGCCTTCGCCTATGGCTGCTACTACGCCGCGCAATGCGCCGACGGCAGCGTGCCGGGCAACTTCTTCGCGCCCAACGGCGACTACGACATCTACGACTACCGCAGCCCGGACGACACCCGCCGCAACCAGGAGCTGCGCGCCGAACTGCATGGCCGCTTCAGCACCGGCAACATCGGCCACCAGCTCACGCTCGGCATGGACGGCTTCCACCGCACCGTGGACAAGCGCCGCAACGTCAACGAGTACGTCGGCACCGGCAACATCCACGACGCGGAGGTACCGCAGTTCGCGCCTTCGCCGCTGCAGCCGGGCCCTTCGGTGCGCCGCCTGGACAGCAGGCAGAACGCGCTGTTCGTGCTCGATCGCATGGATCTCGGTGCCGACTGGCAGTGGCTAGCCGGCGGTCGCTTCGTGCGGCTGGAGGAGACCGCGCGCAACAAGCGCGGCGCGCTGGAACGCGAAAGCCGCCTCTCACGCTTCCTGCCGCAGAGCGCGCTGATCTGGCGCGCGAACGATCAGCTCAATGTCTACGCCAGCTATGTCGAAGGCATCGCGCTGGGTCAGGAAGCGCCGTTCTGGACCGTCAACGACGGCGAATTCCTGCCCGCGGTGCGCTCGCGCCAGACCGAGGTCGGCGTGAAATTCGCGCCCTCCGATGCGCTGGCGCTGGGCGCGGCGCTGTTCCGCACCACCCAGCCGTTCCAGTACGCGCAGCCCGATGCCAGCGACGCCGGTTACACCTTCGGCGAGCGCGGCCAGCAGGCCCACACCGGTCTGGAACTGACTGCGCGCGGGCACGTCAGCGAGCACCTGCAGCTGACCGCCAGCGCCAGCGTGCTGCAGGCCGAAGCTCGTCGCAGCGGTACGCCGGCCTACGAAGGCCACCAGCTGATCAACGTCCCGAAGCGTCGCGCCAGCCTGCACGCCGATTACGCGCTGCCGTTCGTTGACGGCCTGGGTATCACCGGCGGCTGGCGCTATGCCTCGGCCAACGTCGCCACCGCCGATGGCCGCGTGCGCGCACCGGGCTACAGCGTGGTCGATGCCGGTCTGCGCTTCCAGCACCGCCTGCACGCGCGCCCGGTGACCTGGAACCTGTCGGTGGACAACCTGTTCAACCGTTTCTACTGGCGCGATACCGGCAGCAGTTCCGGTGACTACTACCTGTTCCCCGGCGCACCGCGTCAGGCCCGCCTGTCGGTCAGCTTCGCGCTATGAATCCGGTGCTGCTGGAATGGTCGGCGGTAGGCTTCAGTGTCCTCGGCGTATGGCTGATGGCGCAGCGGCGGATGCTGGCCTGGCCGGTCGGGCTGGTTTCGGTCGGCCTGTACGCGCTGGTGTTCGTGCAGGTCAGGCTGTACTCCGATGCCCTGCTGCAGGGCGCGTTCGCCGGGTTCCTGCTGTATGGCTGGCTCACCTGGCGCCGGCAGCTGCAGCACGACGGCCGGATCGTGATCGCGCCATTGGCCTCCTGTCAGTGGTCGCGTGACCTCGGCATCGGCCTGGCCTTCGGCCTGGCCCTGGGTGCGGCGATGCACAGTTTCACCAACGCCGCATTGCCGTGGCTGGACGCCATGCTCGCCGCGCTCAGCCTGGTCGCGCAGTGGTGGCAGGCACGCCGGCATGTCGCCGCGTGGTGGCTGTGGATCGTGGTGGACGTGGTCTACATCGGCATGTATTTGTTCAAATCGCTCCACCTCACCGCCGCGCTGTACCTGCTGTTCGTCGGTCTGGCGGTGATCGGCCTGCGGGCATGGAGCAGGGCGGCCAGGACGGCCTGAAAACCACGGGCAGCACCGGGCTTCGATACTTGCCGGTCGAAGCCCGGCTTGCTGCAATCTCGCCCACTTCTTTGGAGTGCGCCATGCAGGACATCGGGGCGTAGTTGCTGGTAAATCCGGCTCGGGCAATGGTGGGGTGTCGTTGTGCGTCACCCTGCTGATGCAGCTGCGCAGCATCGCTGTGGTGACATGCGGCGCCGCGCGGATTGTTGTCGCTCTGCACATACGCGTCAGCTGACCGGAAACCTTTCACGAAATACGGGTCACTCCACTCTGATCCCTGTTTCTATCTGTTCCTGCTTTTTCAGCCCGCTCGGCTGCCGATGATCTACCCGCAGGTGCGGTGGACACGGGAAAAAAGCGTGGATGAAGGACGAATCGAAGAGGCCCCGCTGCGGAGGACAGGCGCAATCCTCACCGGGGCGTTGTCTGCACCTACCGCGTCCATGCCGGTCGTGGCCTGAGGCGTGTGCGGCGGCGCGTCGAGGGAAGTCAATGCGGCCAAACAGCCTGACGGCGGCACTGTGCCGCCCCTGCCTGTCACTGCCATACTGCGTACGCGCCTGAACGGCATAGGCGCCCCAAACAGGCCAACCGCCATGCGCTTGAAGACCGCCCCCGTGTTGATCGGATTGTCTGCGCTGAGTTTTGCGCTGGTTTTTGTCGATCTGCCGGCGGGAACCCGCGGCAGCATGGCGGCCGTCAGCCTGGCCTCGGGCGTGGCGGCGCTGGTGATGATGGCCTGCGCCGCCTTGCTGGGTGCGCGCTGGAAAGTGGTGGAGTCGGCATTCGGGGGACTGGACCGGGTCTATGAAACCCATAAATGGCTGGGGGTCTGGGCGCTGGTCTTCGCCTCGGTGCACCTGGCATTCAAGGCGGGCATGCCGGGCTGGGAGACCGCCGCAATCATCGAACTGCCTGCGCCGGTGACGCGCCTGGTACGGCAGCTGTCCTACATCGCGCTGATGCTGATCGTGCTGCTCGCACTGAACCGCAAAATTCCGTACCGCACCTGGCGCTGGTGGCACAAGTTGTCCGGCCCGCTGTTCCTGATCGTGGTCCTGCACTGGCTCAGCTTCAAGTCACCGGTCGCGCTGCTGTCCCCGGCCGGTGTCTGGCTGACCATCGCCGCGGCGCTGGGTGCCGCCGGCGCCTTCTACAAACTGTTGCTCTATCCCTTTGTATCCAACCGCGCCGAATACCAGGTCACCGGCGTGGTATCCGGCCCTTCCGCGGTGCGGCTGGTGCTGTCGCCGCTGGGCCACGGCATTGAATACCGGGCGGGCCAGTTCGCCTTTGTGTCCTTCAGTGCGCCCGGGCTGCACGAGCCCCATCCGTTCACCATCGCCAGTGCGGGGACGCGCGACGAGCCGGTGCAGTTCGTCATCCGCGCCCTGGGCGATTACACGCAGCGTCTGGTCCGGGAGGTTTCCATCGGGATGACCGCCGAAGTACACGCGCCGTTTGGGCGATTCATGCGGCCGGCGCAGGCGACCGCCGAGGTATGGATCGCCGGCGGCGTGGGCATCTCGCCGTTCCTGGCCTGGCTGGATGACCCGGCCGCGCGCGGATTGGAACGCATCACCCTGTTCAATTTCCAGACACCGGGCCGCGCGTTTCCCGCCGCCGAAGAGTTGGCCCCGCTCGCACAGCAGCGCGGCGTGGACTACGTGCCGATACTGGCGGGCGTGGAGACCCCCGCCTTCCAGGAGAAATTCGCCGCGCGGGTGGCCGAAGCGGGCCCCTCCCATCTCCAGGTCTGCTTCTGCGGCCCGGCCGGCCTGCTCGAGGAGGTCCGCAAGATCATGGCCGCCCATGGCGTGCCCAACGCCAACCTCTCGCACGAACTGTTCGACTTCCGCTGACGCGGCCCCACGGCCGCCGTCATCCAGACGGTGCTGCAGGCATGGGCGTACCCGGTGCCTGCTGCCTGCCGCATCGGCGTCCGGTGTCGGCGCGAATCCGGCGAGGGCCAAGCCAAGGCCACCGGGCTGGCGCCGCCCGGGTCCGGAACCGCCCTGAACCACGCATGGGGCGAGCGGGTGTTCCGCCCGCGGGGTTTACCGGTCGCCCCGCATCCCTTCGTCGGAGACGATGCGGCCATCCACCAGCGTGATCTTGCGGTCGCAGGTTTCCGCCAGGCGCGGGTCGTGGGTCACCACCAGCACCGCGCAGCCGAACTGTTCGTTGAAACGGCGCAGCAACTGGAACACGTCCGCCGCGGTCCGGGTATCCAGGTTGCCGGTGGGCTCATCGGCCAGCAGCAGGGAGGGACGGGTCATCAGCGCCCGGGCGATGGCCACGCGTTGCTGCTGGCCACCGGAAAGCTGATCGGGAAGACGGTCGGCGAACTTCTCCAGGCCCACGTCGGCCAACAGGCCGCGGGCGATATCCAGCGTCTCGCGTGACGGCCGGCCCTGGGCGACCAGCACCGGCATCAGCACGTTCTCCAGCGCGGTGAACGCGCCAATCAGGTGGTGGAACTGGAACACGAAACCGATCTGGCTGCCGCGCAGCGCGGTGCGGGCTTCGTCGTCCATCGTGCGGGTGGGCCGGCCGCCCAGATAGAGCTCGCCGCCAGTAGGGGAATCCAGCAGGCCGATCATGTTCAGCAGCGTGCTCTTGCCCGAACCGGAGGGGCCGACCAGCGCGGCGAAGTCGGCGCTGTCCAGCCTCAGGTCCACCCCGTGCAGCACTTCCACCTCGTTGGGCTGGCCCATGTTGTAGGACTTGCGCAGCCCCTCCAGGCGCAGCACCTCGCGGACCTCAGACATGGCGGATGGCCTCCACCGGATCCAGCCGCGATGCGCGCCAGGCCGGCACCAGCGCCGCGCCCATGCCGGACAACGTGGCCAGCGCCATCGCCGCCAGAACCAGCGCCGGCGGCAGCACGATGGTGAACAGTTTCGGCCCGAAGCTGTTGAACGCGCCCACCAGCCCCCAGCCGGCCAAGGCCCCCACCGCCGAACCGACCAGGCCCAGCACCGCGCCCTGGATCAGAAACACCTGCAGCATCTGCCGCCGGCGCGTTCCCATCGCACGCAGGATGCCGATCTCGCGGGTGCGCTGGGCCACGCTCACCGCCAGCACGCTGGCGATGCCCAGTGCCACCGAGATGGCCACGAAGAAACTGATCATGCGCGTGGACATGCTCTGCGAGGTCAGCGCGTTCATCAGCTGGGCATTGCTCTCCATCCAGCTCTCGGCCTTGAGCCCGGTGAGCCCGCGCAGGCGCGCGGAGGTCTGGTCGGCGGCGAACACGTCCTGCACGGTCACATCGATCACGCTGATGCCGCCGGGCAGCGCCAGCAGCGACTGCGCCTGTTTCAGATCCAGATACACGTAGCGCGCATCCAGCTCGCGCACGCCCAGCTCGAAGATCCCGGCCACGTTGATGACCGCCTCGCGGCCATCGCCGGCGTCCAGGCGCAGCTTGCCACCGGTGCGCAGTCCCAGGTCCTCGGCCAGCTGGCGGCCGACCAGCCCGTTGCCCGAGCCCACCTCCAGCCGGCCCTCCACCAGGTTCTCCTGCAACGGGATCACCCGCACGTAGCGTGGAAGGTCGATGCCGACCAGGGCCACCGAGGCGGTCGCATCGCCGCGACGCCCGAACGCCGGACCGGACACCACCGGCGAGACCGCGCTGACCCCGGGCAGACGCTCGATCACCTCCAGCACCTGCTGCCAGTTGTCGATGGGGCGCAGCGACTGCGGGCGCGGCTCCTCCAGCACCAGCTGCAGGGTGCCCGGTGCCGCCGGCACGATCTGGTTGACCTCGCGCGGCGCCTCCACCCGGACATGCGCCTGGGTACCGAGCGTGCGTTCAATCAGGTTCTGCTGCAGACCGGCGATCAGCGCGGTGACGAACACGATCACCGACACGCCCACCGCGATACCGAACAGGATCAGCAGCGACTGCGCCCGGCCCTGCCGCAGAAAGCGCATCGCGATGGTGAACTCGATCCACATGGCTCAGCCGGCGTCGCCGGCATCGGCCGCGACGGCCGTTTGCGCCACCGGCGGCGGCTGCAGGCGCAGGCGCACGCGGGCACCGTCGGCCGGACGCCCGGTGACACCCAGGGCGCCCGCCGCCACGATCTCGTCGCCTTCCTCCAGGCCCTCGACGATCTCGGTCATCGCCAGCCCGCGCAGCCCCAGGCGCACCGCCACGGGCACTGCGCGACCATCGCGCACGCGCAGGATCTGCGCGCGGTCCGAGCCCGGATCGGCAGCGATCAGCGCGTCGTTGGGCACGGCCAGGGCACGCGGGCGCTGGCCGGTGAGCAGGGTCGCGGTGACGGTCATGTCCTGACGCACGAAGTCGACCGGCGGATCGATGCGAAGCCGCACATCGACCGTGCCACGCGCCGGGTCGATCGACGGGGCGATGTGGTACACGGTGGCGGCAAACGGGCGGCCGGGCCAGGCGTCGGCCACGCAGGTCGCCGGCTGCCCGACCTCGAGCAGGGCCAGGTTCTTCTCGTCCAGCGGCAGCAGGATTTCGCCGGGCGCATCGCGGGCGATCTCCAGCAGCACCTTCCCGGCACTGACCGTATCGCCGGGCTCCACCTGGCGGGTCAGCACGGTGCCGGCGACGGTCGCCCGGATGACCGCGCGCTCCAGCTCGGCGTCGGCCGCGCGCAGGCGTTCAACCGCCTGGGCTTCGCGCGCACCGCCGGTCACCGCTTCAACCGCCACCTGCGCCTGATCGGCCACCGCGCGTGCGGCGACCACCGCCTGCCGCGCCTGCTCCACGCTCTCGCGCGACACCAGCTGCCGCTGGCCCAGCGCGGCGCGGCGGGCGGCCTCGCGCTCGGCCTGGGCCAGGTCCGCGCGGGCCTGGCGCAACCGCGCCTGGGCGTCGGGTCGCTCGGCCTGGCGCAGCGCCGCCAGCGCCGCGCGTGCCTCGTCGCGGCGCGCTTCCAGGTCGGCGGCGCGCAGCACCACCAGCACGTCGCCCGGTGCGACCCGGTCGCCGTCCATCACCCGGCGCTCCAGCACCAGACCGGAGATCTCGGTCCCCACTTCCACCCGGGACAGCGCCGCGACGCGACCGGTAGCGACCACGTTCTGCACCAGCGGACCGGCGCTCACCACGTAGCCCGGCAGCAGCGGACCGCGCCAGCGGACACTGCCCCAATACAGCACGGCCAGCGCCAGCACGACGGCACCGGCGATGATCCATTTCCGCCGAGCGGAGGCGTGTGGCATGGGTGGGGCACTCTGGAAACCAGTGCGTATCTTCACCTGTCCATCGTCAGGGCGACAACGGCGGGTAGAACCCGGGCGACCGGGACCGGGGTCACGGTCCAGTTCCGACTCTCGCATCAGCCTTATTCCGATAGGCCGCGCCACGCGCACGCCCTGCCGTCGAGAGCAACGGACAAGGGAGCAGGTGAGAACCGGGGTCGGACTCCAGTTCCTCCCACCTGGCCCTGATAGCTGAGTGGCGCCGGGCAGCCGCTTGCCAGCCCTTCCCCCAGCCTATCCAATGCGGTGATGCCTACTCGTGCGCCTCTCCGTCTGGACCGTCGCCGCTTCCTCGCGCTGGGGGCCGGCTCACTGGCGGCAATCGGCGCGGCGCCGCTGGCCGCCGGCGCGCAGTGCCGGGCCGACACGGGGCCGTGGATTCCTTCCGATGAGTTCCTGGCGGCGCTGCCGCGCCTGATGGCCGCGTTCGCGGTGCCCGGGCTCGGCATTGCCGTTATCGAAGGGGGCAAACCGGTCTGGAGCCGCACGCTGGGCGTGACCCATGCCCTGACGCAGGCGCCGGTCACCGCCGAGACCCTGTTCGAGAACGCCTCGCTCAGCAAGCCGGTATTCGCCTATCTGGTGCTGCAGCTGTCCGATCAGGGGCTGATCGATCTCGACCGGCCGCTGGTGCAGTACCGCCGGCCGGACTATCTGTCCGATTCGCCGTGGGTCGCGCTGATCACCGCGCGCGATGTGCTGCGCCACTCCAGCGGCCTGCCCAACTGGCGCACACGGCCGGCGCAGCAAACACTGACACCCGCCTTCAAGCCGGGCACGCGCATCGGCTACTCGGGCGAGGCGTTCTTCTGGCTGCAACTGGTGGTGGAGACGCTGACCGGGGAAAGCCTGGACGAATCGATGCAGGCGCGCCTGTTCGGACCGGCCGGCATGACCGCCAGCAGCTACGGCTGGGATGCCGCTCTCGCCGCGCGCTCGGTCTACGGCCACCGCGCCCATGACCGGCCCGGCACCGGCATGCCCCGGCAGTTGCTGCGCGAGCAATGGAGCGCGGCGCAGCCGGTCGCCGAACGCTGGAGCAAGCCGCTGTCGGCGTGGAAGTACAACGATGCGGTGCGCGCCCTGCCCGACGTGCTGGCCAGCGCGCCGCCCGGGCTGGTGCAGTGGCAGGGCGACATCATGGCCAATGCCGCCGCCAGCCTGCGCACGACGCTGCGCGACTACGCCACCTTCATGACCTTGATGATGCCGCGTACAACGCGGGCCGCGTGGGAGATCAGGGAAACCACCCGCCAGGCGATGCTCACGCCGCAACTGGTCCTGCCCGGCCGCTGGACCGACAAGGGATTGGGCTGGAACCTGGAAGACACGCGCAGCGGGCCGGTGTTCTATCACGCCGGCAGCAACGCCGACATCTTGAAGAACTTCGCGCTGGGCGATGCCGCGCGGCAACGCGCGATCGTGCTGCTGACCAATGGCGGCAGCGGCAACCTGCTCTACCGGCGCATCGTCCGCCACGCCAGCGGTCACGACCTGCTGGGTTTCGATCTCTGACAGTCGGGCAAACCCTCAGGTTCGACACGACGGGAAACAGGCGCAGGGTGGACGGCCCCAGCGGCTCCCGCTGCTCCTGGCCGTCCGCCGCAGAGAGGCGCCAGAGCGTGAACCCGGCGCTCGCCCTGTCTTGCAGGGTTGCTGAAGCCAACCTGCCCTGCGGTCCTTACTGGTGAGACAAAGGCGCAATGGCCGCCGCTTGCGCACGGTGCCGTGCGGTGCATCGGTTGTCCGTGCGCCCCGGAAGTGGCTTCATCGGTATAGAAGGGGCGCTGCGCGGCCAGGCGTCGGCGGTTTTGCGACGGCTGTGACGCTTTGACGGAGGGCGCCGGGCGATTGTGGGGGCGCAGGCAGGCGTTTTCCACGCGGCGGTGACCGGTTTTCGGCCGATGCCGACCGATTTCTGCTCGTGCGCGACCATTTTTCGGTCGACGCCGAGCGATTTATGGTCGATGCCGAGCGATTTATGGTCGATGCCGACCATTTATTGGTCGCGCGCGAGCGATTTCCGGTCGACGCCGACCATTTTTTGCTCGTGCACGACCGATTTATGGTCGACGTCGACCATTTTTCGGTCGCAGTCGAGCGATTTTCGTTCGGCGCCGACCGATTTTTGGTCGATTGTCCTGAAAACGGATGCAATGGCGCCCATGGCGCGCCGGGCGGTAAGGGATGGCCGGTAGCAGCGGCACAAACGACAACGCCGGCACGGGGCCGGCGTTGTCGGAGGGATCGCTGCGGCGGGTCAGCCGGCGCCGGCTACCTCGGCCTGAACTGCTGGGGCGGCGGTGCGGGTGCCGCGGAAGCGGCTGCCCAGCTGGCGGCGCAGGTCTTCCAGGCCATGGTCGTTGCCGGAGACCTTGATATGGCCGTAGGCGTCCAGCGCGGTGCTCATCAGGTCGCTGCCCAGTGCGTTGACGGTGTCCTGCACGCGGCTGGTGAGGTATTGCAGGCGTTCGAGCAGCGGCACCAGCTGGTCGTAGGCGAGCAGGTCGGCCTGCGCGGCGGGAATATCCAAGCTGGCCGGCACCACGTGCGGGTGTTCCTCCACCACACGCAGGGTGCGGCGCACGAACGGGCCGGAGCGCTCGCCCATGAACACCAGCCCGCGCGCGTCCTCGGCCGGCAGGGAAATCAGCCCGGGCAACGCACTTTCAATCTGCTTCAAACCGGTGGTGGCGGCGGCCACCTGCGCGTCGCTGAGGACGAGGGAAACCACATTCTGGGTCACAGCCTGCTCCTTGCTTATGCGTATCCAACCCGGCACGTCCGGGGTCCGTGCCCCGCCATCGCCGGTGACATTGCATCACCACGGCGGGCGGAGCACGGCGACGTTGCGCCCGTGCCACAGCCCACGTCAGTCGGTGGAACACGCGTTGCGCGGTAGGAAAAGGACTACAGAGCCGTTAGCGTGAGCGCCGCTTCCGCAAAACCGACACTGCCTCATCGTTTTCGAGGCGCTTATTTCCCATGAGCCAGATGCGATAGGCTCGATGCGGCGTACGGCGGAGGGCGATGGAATGCGTTACCGGCTTTCGGGAAAACTGATCCTGTTCCTACATGTTGTGGCAATGGTACCGATCAGCATCGCGTACGGTGCGATCGACGGCGGCACCTGGCTGCCGCCCATCCTGTATGTCGGAGCAATGATTTGCATGTGGGGACTGACGCTGCCCGGTGCCAAACGCGGATTGGTCTTTGAAGTGCTGGGTTTCTATTACCAATTCAAGATGTTCCGCGAAAACGGATTCAAGCACTTCGGTCACGCACGCCGCGAGGATTGGGACAGGTATGGACGGACTTCACGCGTACTGCTCCACGCGCTCGCACTGATTACGATCCTGGCATTCATGTCCGGTGGAAAGATAGGAAGCGATTGGTTCTGGCAGTGCGCGCTGCTCGGCACATCGTTCGCCATTGGAATCGAATCGGGCACCGTCATATTCAGGTCCGGTGAGGCCCCGAGGCGCCGAAACTGACAAGGTACCGGCAAGTGCTGGGAGCACTTTTTACAGCAAGCAGGCTGGATCGTTGATACTCAGTCAGCCCGCGGGCCTTGGAACCCTCGAGGCGATTCTTTTTGAAAGATCAAGAGCTTTCGTGCACCTGCGGTGCGCGAGTCACTTTTCTTTGCTTGTGCAAAGAAAAGTAACCAAAAGAAACACACCCGGGACGCATGCCCGCGCGTTGCGCGGGTTCGCCACTGCCCGGCGCATTTTTCGACGGCACATCCGTGTACCGGCGAAAAACGACGCGCTCCTGCGCGTCGCCCTGCGGGTATCCGCGCCGGCCATTGGCCATGCTCTACGGGGTGAAGGTCAAGTGCAAAAGCAAAAGCTGAAAATCGAATATCCTACGGCGCTAGCTGATTTCTGCCTCAACAAACCGAGGAAAGTATCGATAGAACTGGCTGTATTTCTCGATGTCCGAGGTAGGCAACGGCAAACCGCAAGCCACCTTAGTTCTATCCACGTCAATCTGACGCATTTCCGCGTAGGTCAAGAGCGGGGGATCTATAAGATAGGCTGAATCATCGAAGCGACAGAAATCGAATTGCTCGAAGTTACACGCCTGATAATTTCCCGCATGGGACGCACTAACCAGCACCCCACCAATTGTAATCATCTTCACCCCATCAGCATACCTAAAATAATATATTGGCTTAAATTCAAATTCTGACCACGCCCCGCCTTTCGCGGACCTAGCCTTGAGCGCTGACTTAATAGCTTCAAACACAATACGGCGATATATATCACCCACACCCCAGCCAGACAGCCCCCTACTCTCGACGTCAGCCGGAACATTATCCTTACCTACCGCCGCCTGTAGAGCCTCCAGCGGCTTAACACCTTCGCCCCCACCAATATTTCCGGCATTAAAGCTTAAAACTATTACAGAGCCAGATGAAGCATTTCTCGAAAAGTATTCCACATCATCAAGACATGATTTTACCAGCGCACCATCATAGTCCAACCAGCATATAGTCGGCTGATCCCAAGAAAGTTTCTGAAGAACCGCGGTCGATGTGCCGAACATCATCCGCACGTTACCGTAAGGCACATTAAGGCGAAATCTGGATTGGACCGTAGAATCTGTGGCGTTCTCGATGCTAATCATCTCCTCAACACCCAGAGATCTATGCACCAATGAAAAGTCACTAAAATAAACGGAGCCCAACCCTATGTAGCGATAATGCTCCACAGAACCAAATGATTTTAAGGAGCGAAATGATTCGACGAGCATCTTCCTTTCGATGCTTTTCGCGGGCCGAACACGATAGTCAATCCTGGAATAGCTCCCTGCCATCTCAATGCTCCCTTTCCCATACGTATTCGAAGCAAAGCTCCCCTACTCGCCGGGCAGTTTTAACTCCGAAGTACTCCTTCGCCCATTCCACATCCTCTAACGCTCGATCAAATTGTACCTTGACTGTCTTCGGCACGACACCAACCGTCTGAGCAGGGTAGGTAAATGAACGCGACAACGGCAAAATCGAAAGCTTTGCCGGCGAAGCCTTTTTAACCAGGGTCTCCAGATGATCACTATCGGTGTCCATCTCCGCATCGAGTGCGTTGAGAAAATCAACCACTTGGCGCAGCGCCGCCACCATCTCGCCTTTGGCATATTGATACACAAGGCTGTCTGTATCTACGCCACTTTTCTGCGTGTTCCATGGCAAAGACTGAGCATCATCGCTTTCAAAGAATACATAGCCCCTAAAGCGAGCAAACTGTCCATGAGCCTTGGGCGTGGCCACTCCCCCCTCAATTTCCGACCCCCATCCAGTCAGGGCCGTCTTATCAGCCCTGACGATTTGCCTGCCATTGCAGATTACGTACCAACCGGCGTCCTCCAGATTCGATTCTGATATTCCGGCATACAAGGTAAGTTTGACGGAACTTCTAATACCGTCATCCGGCCGGGCCGCAAAGTCCTCGACGATTTTAATGGGCCTTAATTGCGCACTCGAAAGGAGATCAGCAACGCGATGCCTAAGTTGATGGCTATTTACGGTCACTTCGAGTCCGGCATCTAGACTCCGCGCATGGGCTTCTTGAATTCCGCGAATCAATGCCGATTTAAAACGCTCCGACCCCAGCTCCAGCTTGATTGCTGGATGAATATCACTAACTTCCAAGACGGTTTCGCACTCCTCTGAACCCCGACTTTGACCTTCAGCTACAGAAGAAAAATCAAAAGTCCAGTCTTCCTTTCCTTCAGAGTCTTTCTTGGACCTCCACTCGTGAACGTTTACGCTGAGGGTAAACTCTGAGTCTTCAGATTTAGATGAGATATCAAAATGATTCCCCATCTTGAAGAGTGCGCGCTTCATTCCGACGCCAAATTGTCCGATTGAACCTTGTGTAGAGGGAGCGGACAAAGGACGCCCAAATCTAAACGCGTAATCTCTCGCAACACTCACAGGTATACCGCCGCAATTGTCGGCAATCACGAAGTGTTCACTTGCCATCTCGATAGAGATATGGAGCCCCTCGTAAGGCCCCTCCCCCCGGAGTCGCCTCGCGCCATCGATGCAGTTATCCACGAGATCCTTAACCGCATCTTGAAGCGATATATCTCGCGTGATGATCGATATGAAAAAATCCTTCGTCGGCGATGCATCTATGACACCCATGTCCCCTCCATTAAATTAGATTCGCAATCCTTCCTAGAACATGCTCTGCGACTATAGGACTGACACTGTTTCCTATTTGACGAAATGCGTGCCACTTAGTGGGATGAAACACAAACCAATCTGGAAATCCTTGTAGCCTGGCTGCCTCCCTAGGCGTAATTACTCTGGGCTTCGTAGGATGAATCGGGCGGACCGCCTGAAAGCTTCCTTTGTCAGAATTAGTTCCTGCCCTCAACGTCGGACAAAGACCGTTAAAATCCAATCTCGGCGATCTATAAACCCTGTCGACCTCACCAGGAGCAAGCTGACTAAACCTAAGCACAGTTTCGGGCGCGTGCAGAGTACCCAAGAAGCCGGACACGATCCTTTGAGAGGCGAGATCAATGGCCTGGGGGTCACCGACACCTTCCGGGATATGACCCTTAATTCGCGCCGCGAAAGCGTCGTCCCCTACCGCTTTAACTTTTCGCCAGCTTTGGCTTTCGCTTTGCCAATCCGCCCTTACATCCGGCAACCCTTTAAGTGCATCCCTTACATTGACCTTACTTATCGTTGCATCTAAGAAGGTCGTTCCATCGATATTACCAACTCTCGATGGATCATATCCAATGAAAAAAACTCGCGTGCGTGTGGTCGGGGCTCCATAGTCACTGGCCTTTATTTTTATTGGCGCCAGCACCTTATATTTTGACGGCAGACACTCAAGTGCATCCTGAACTATCTTCGCATTGCCAGCGCGAAGAATGCCAAGCACATTTTCAGCAACAAAGAAAGCCGGATCCATTTCTGCGACCAGCTGGAAAAATCTTCCAAAGAGGAGATTCCTCGGATCGCCGCTGTTCTTCTTGCCTATCACGCTAAAGCCTTGGCAGGGCGGGCCACCAATAAGGCCCCCTAACGAACCCTCCTTAACCCCACATGCCCTAAGAAGCTCCCTTCCATCAAGGTCACCAACATCCTGTTGAATGTGGTGCGTACTTGGGAAGTTGAGAGCGTGGTAAGCAGCGGCGATCGGGTCAATTTCGACGCTGCCCGCGACTCGAAAGCCGGCTCGCGCAGCACCAAGGCTCAATCCCCCGACACCAGAAAAAAGATCGATCACAGTCGGACGTTTCATCGCCATAGTCTAGACGGTGAACTCTCAATGTGTCGATCGTCATCGCTGAATATAAGCGGGCACCAGAGATCCCCACTTTTATGTCGCACCGGATGAGGATGGACTAGCTTATACGGCGCTTCGAGCGCAAGAGTGCCCCTCCAACCCACGGGAAACGCCGGCCCGGAATTCACCTACTAGGCTCCTGTCGATGGAGCCCAAAGTGCGAGGCTGGACTTTCGGAGACAAACCCAGCCTTCGATTCCTCACCGAACGTCCAGCTCAGTGTCCCAACGATAAGAAAGGGGCAGCCTATGGCCTCCCCTTTTTCTTTAAACCCCCACAGGGTTCGCCTTCTCCGGATCAATCCCGTACTGCTTGATGGCCAGGGCGACATCCTTGGCGGTCATCTTGCCGTCCTTCGCCAGTGCGGCGATGGCCGGCGTGGGCGATAGACGGTAACGGGGTCAAGTTTAATTAGCGCAGAAAAAAGGCGGCCATCAGGCCGCCTTTTTCATTTCAGCTTTACCGGACATCAAACCCCCACAGGGTTCGCCTTCTCCGGATCAATCCCGTACTGCTTGATGGCCCGGGCGACATCCTTGGCGGTCATCTTGCCGTCCTTCGCCAGGGCGGCGATGGCGGCGTGGGCGATGTAGTACCGGTCCACTTCGAAGAAACGGCGCAGGTTGGCGCGGGTGTCGGAGCGGCCGAAGCCGTCGGTACCCAGGACCGAGTAGGTCATCGGCACGAAGGCGCGGATCTGGTCGGCATAGGCGCGGACATAGTCGGTGGCGGCAATAGCCGGGCCCTGTCGGCCTTCCAGCAGCTGGGTGACGTACGGCTTGCGCTGTTCGGCTTCCGGATGCAGGCGGTTCCAGCGCTCGGCGTCGAAACCGTCGCGACGCAGTTCGTTGAAGCTGGGGCAGGACCAGATGTCGGCGGTGACGCCGAAGTCCTTGTCCAGCAGCTCGGCCGCGGCGATGGCTTCACGCAGGATGGTGCCGCTGCCCAGCAGCTGCACGCGCAGCTCGCCCTTCTTCGGCTTGCCGGCGTCGGTGAGCAGGTACATGCCCTTGATGATGCCCTCGGCTGCACCCTCGGGCATGCCCGGGTGGGTGTAGTTCTCGTTCATCAGGGTGATGTAGTAGTACTCGTCCACCTGGTCTTCCATCATGGCCTTGGTGCCGTGCTGGAGGATGACGGTGACTTCGTAACCGAAGGTGGGGTCGTAGCTGCGCACGTTGGGGATGCCGCCGGCGACGATGTGGCTGAAGCCGTCTTCGTGCTGCAGGCCTTCGCCGTTGAGCGTGGTGCGGCCGGCGGTGCCGCCGAGCAGGAAGCCGCGGGTACGCATGTCCGCCGCCTGCCAGGCGAGGTCACCCACGCGCTGGAAGCCGAACATCGAGTAGTAGATGTAGAACGGCAGCATCGGCACGTTGGAGACCGAGTAGCTGGTGCCGGCGGCCATCCACGAGGCGATGGCGCCCGGCTCGCTGATGCCCTGCTGCAGCACCTGGCCGGACTGGTCTTCGCGGTAGTACATCAGCTGGTCGGCATCGACCGGCTTGTACTTCTGGCCGTACGGGGCGTAGATGCCGATCTGGCGGAACAGGCCTTCCATACCGAAGGTGCGCGCTTCGTCGGCGACGATCGGCACCAGGTGCGGGCCCAGCTCCTTGTCGCGCAGGCTGATGTTGAGCGTCTGCACGAAGGCCATGGTGGTGGAGTAGCTGCGCTCGCCCGAATCCTTGAGCAGGCGCTCGTAGGTTTCCAGCTTCGGCGCGGTGAAGGACTTGCTGGCCTTCTGCCGGCGCTGCGGCAGGTAGCCGCCCAGGGCGGCGCGACGCTCCTGCAGGTACTTCACTTCCGGCGAATCCGGGCCCGGGTGGTAGAACGGCACCTGGCCGTCCTTGAGCTGCTCGTCGGTGACCGGGATGTTGAAACGGTCGCGGAAGTGGCGGACCGCCTCGTCGTCCAGCTTCTTGGTCTGGTGGGTCGGGTTGAGCGACTCGCCGGCGCTGCCCATGCCGTAGCCCTTGACCGTCTTGGCCAGGATCACGGTCGGCATGCCCTTGGTATTCACGGCCTGGTGGTAGGCGGCGTACACCTTGTGCGGATCGTGGCCGCCACGGTTCAGGCGCCAGATGTCGTCGTCGGACAGGCCGGCGACCATCGCCGCGGTCTCCGGGTACTTGCCGAAGAAATGCTCGCGGGTATACGCGCCGCCGAAGGCCTTGCAGTTCTGGTATTCGCCGTCGACGGTTTCCATCATCAGCTTCTTCAGGACGCCGTTGGTGTCCTTGGCCAGCAGGGCATCCCAGTAACCGCCCCACAGCAGCTTGATCACGTTCCAGCCGCCGCCACGGAACACGCCTTCCAGTTCCTGGATGATCTTGCCGTTGCCGCGCACCGGGCCGTCCAGGCGCTGCAGGTTGCAGTTGACCACGAAGATCAGGTTGTCCAGGCCTTCGCGGCCGGCCAGCGCGATCGCGCCCAGGGTTTCCGGCTCGTCCGACTCGCCGTCACCGATGAAGCACCACACCTTGCGGTCGGACTTCTCGATCAGGCCGCGGTTCTCTAGGTACTTCATGAACTGCGCCTGGTAGATCGCCGCCAGCGGGCCCAGGCCCATCGACACGGTCGGGGTCTGCCAGAAGTCCGGCATCAGCCACGGGTGCGGGTAGGAGGACAGGCCGCCGCCATCGACTTCCATGCGGAACTTGTCCAGCTGCTGCTCGTCGATGCGGCCTTCCAGGAAGGCGCGGGCGTAGATGCCCGGGGCGCTGTGGCCCTGGATGAACAGCAGGTCGCCCGGGTGGTTCTCGCTGGGCGCGCGCCAGAAGTGGTTGAAGCCCACGTCATAGAGCGTGGCGCCGGAGGCGAAGGAGGCGATGTGGCCGCCCAGATCGCCTGGCTTGCGGTTGGCGCGGACCACGGTGGCCATCGCGTTCCAGCGGATGATCGAGCGGATGCGCCATTCCAGCTCCGCGTTGCCCGGGCTCTTGGCCTCCAGGTGCGGGGCGATGGTGTTGACGTATTCGGTGGTGGGAGAGAACGGCAGGAACGCGCCCGAACGACGGGTCAGTTCCACCATGCCTTCCAGCAACTGATGCGCGCGCTCGGGGCCCTCGACATCGATAACGGCCTTCAACGACTCGATCCACTCCTGTGTTTCCACCGGGTTGGGGTCGTTGTTCAGCACTTCATTCAACCAGTTCATTGGCGCTCCCAGGTACTGCACGCACGCGCGCGCTTGTTTTTAATTTTGAGCCCTGAAGTGTAGCGCACCGCGCCCCTGACGAAGCTGGCTACGCATACGTATGGCGTTGATTCCACTACTGTCCGCAAGACATCCGGCGACATCGATGGCCCCCGGACGTAGACACGGCAGGACACCTCGTCCGCAGCGCCGTCGCATGGCGACCAGCGCCATGTGGGCCCGAAGCCGCGAGCCGCCCGGGTCAGCAAGGTGACAACGGGAGCCACGCTGCGATGCAGCAGAAAACCGGCCAGCGGAATCGCCCGGTCGCACCCGTATCACCTGCCCGGCCGGATCGTCGCCGGCGCTTGCCGGCCGGGGCTTTTCGATATATCGTCTTTGCCACTTCCGATATATCGAAATGAAGACCGAAGCCGTGACCACCGATACCCGCAGCCGCGCCACGGCCCGTCCACTGGGCCGCGGTGACCTGCGCCTGCTGCTGCTGTGGCTGCTGGGCCAGGCGCCGCGCCACGGCTACGAACTGATCCAGCAGGTCAGCGAGATGTTCGTGCGCACCTATACGCCCAGCGCCGGCTCGGTCTATCCGCTGCTGGCCGACTTTGAGAAGCAGCACTGGGTCAGCGTCGAGGAGGAGGGCGGCCGCAAGCGCTACCACATCACCCGGATCGGCCAGGCGCAGCTCGCCGCGCGCGATGCCGAGGTGCAGGCCGCCTTGCTGCGTGCCCGGCACAGCGCGCGCACGATGGCCAAGGCCAAGCTGCCGCCGCCGTTGCGCGAGGCGATGGGCCAGCTCACCCGGGCGCTGATGCTGCACGACCGCCGCTGGCGCGACGCCGACGTGGCCCACATCACCGCGCTGCTGGCCCAGGCCACGGCGCGGGTGCGGCACGCGGCACAGGACGGCGACGATGCCGGCTGAGCCGCACCGCCCTCTTTCTTCCCACGACCCAGCCAGAGCGATCCAGCCAGGTCACCCCGGCGCACCGCGCCTTTGACCGAATCCAGGTACCCCCATGTCTTTGCATGAATCCCGACTCGTCCGCCGCGCCATCCAGTTCCGCCCGCTGCAGGTGCTGCACAGCCAGCGCCTGACCCCGAACATGCAACGCGTCATTGTCGGTGGCGATGCGCTGGCCGGCTTCGAAAGCGCCGCGCCCGACGACCACGTCAAGCTGTTCTTCCCCAATGCCGAAGGCGCCTTCGTGCTGCCGGAGCTGACCGAGCACGGCCCGCGCTATCTGGAAGGCCAGCTGCCCTCGCCGGCACGCGACTACACACCGCGCTTCTTTGACGCGCAGGCCGGCGAGCTGGTGCTGGATTTCGTGCTGCACGGCGATGGCCCGGCGGCGAACTGGGCGGCCAGCGCGCAACCGGGCGATGCGCTGGTGGTGGCCGGCCCGCGCGGCTCGCATGTGATCGCCGACGACTTCGACAGTTATGTGCTGATCGGCGATGAAACCGCGTTGCCGGCCATCGCCCGGCGGCTGGAGGAGCTGCCCGAACACGCCGTGGCCGAGGTGTTCATCGAGATCCCCGAGGAAGCCGACCGCCAGCCGCTGGACAGCGATGCGCAGGTGACCGTGCACTGGTTCGAACGCAACGGCTTCGCTGCGGCCAGCAGCACCCTGCTGGAGGACGCGCTGGTGGATTTCGAACAGCCCGATGGCGATGCGTTCTACTGGATCGCCGCCGAATCACGGCGCGCGCGGATGATGCGCAAGTTCATCGAAGGCCACCTGCAGGTGCCCAAGGAATGGATCCGCGCCACCGGCTACTGGAAGGCGGACCCCGACGAGGCGGAGTGATCGCAGCTGTCGCCTCCCCGAGGCGACGCACGAGGGAGGCCGTGCGCGAACGCGCGGCGGCGTGGACAGCGGGGAACAGCCGCCGCGCTCGCCACCGCCTGCACGGCGGTGCGCGGCGCCTCGCCTTTTCGGGGCGCGTGCGTTACAGCGGCGCGCTTCGGCCCGCGCCGAACCGGTAGGTCACCCCCAGCATCGGTCCGGACAGGGCCACGTCCAGACGCTTGCCCTGGTCGCGGTAGTCCAGGCGCTGGTGGCGGTAACCCATCGACACGAACCACTGCTCGGTCGCCTGGTAGTTGGCCAGCGCCAGCACCTGCCAGGTGGCATCCGAGCCCAGTCCGAACCCACCGACATCCGCATAGGCCACGCTGCTCCAGCGCGGCGAGAGCATCTGGCGCCAGCGCACGCCGGCGATCGGGTCGACGAACGACGAATCCGAACGCGCCGAGAGCAGGCCCGGCACCTGCACCGCGGCGTTGATATCCCAGTAGCGGATGCCGGCCAGCAGATCGATGCCGGTACGCTCATCGGCCCTGACGGCATAGCCGGCGGTCAGCGTGGCCGAGGTCTGTCGCACCTTGACGTTGGCCGCCAGGCCCAGCGGCAGCGGCGTTGAATCGGAGGTGGCGGCATGGGTGAGATCGGCCTGCAGCACGACGTTGCCGCGGCGCGCGGTGCCGGTGATAAACGCGGCGGCGTCCAGGCTGTCCATCAGCTCGGAAAAGGACTTGTCCACCTCGGCCGTCGGCGCGCTGCGGAACGGGCGCACCTGGCCTTCCATGCCGCTCATCCACACATACGGGGTGGCCTGGAAACGCCAGCGGTCATCACCGGACGTCTCGGCCTGGGCCAGCGGCACAACGGCCGTCGTCAGCACGACCATTGCCAGCGACGCCGGCAGGTACTTGGGGTTGAATCGCGTGTGCATGGGAGCTCCGGGTGATGCCTGCCCGCGTGCCGGGCAGACGATCGATGTAGGCAAGCGGCGCTCAGACGCCGAGGAAACGGAACGGCTTGGTTTCCTTGAACTGCGCGTTGGCCTCGCCGGCATACAGGGTGCGTGCCTGCTGCCCCAGATCCAGCCGCCTGACCTTGCCGGTGCGCTCGTTGAAATCGATCTTCTTCAGATCCACCCAGAACACGTTGGGCGCCAGCGCGGACTCGAAGTAGTACAGCTTGCGGGTCTGGTCGGCCACGGTGCGCCAGCGCGTGGAGGAGATGTTGGGCTGGTCCGGCGTGGTGATGCCATAGGGCACCGAGACGTTGCGGATCACACTGAAAACGCTGGCGGTGGATTCCACCGGATCGGTGGATTTGGGAATGGCGTCGATATAGAACGCCGCACGCGCGAAGCGGTCCGCCGCGCGGTTGGTGCCCGGCAACATCACCGTACCGCCGATCTGCCGCCAGTAGCTTTCCAGCGCCAGCTGCTGCTCGAAGACCGGCGAGTTGGTCATCACCGTGTAGTCGCGGCTGTGGTGGATGACCTGCTTGCCCTTGATGTACTCGATGATGGCGCTGTCGCCACTGGCATCGGACAGTGACAGGTGCAGCGTGGCCAGGCGCTGCTCGCCGGGGGCGGCATCGCTGACCAGGGTGAACGGCTCGTCGGCCAGCGCCTTGACCGCTTCTTCCACGGTGGCGAAGTTGTCGAGCATGTACTGGGTCCACACCGAGATGCTCAGGCCGGGCTTGCCGCTGTCGCGCGCGGGGTATTCGGATTCGGCCAGCCACAGCAGGTTGGCGACCAGGCCCGCCTCGTTCATGCCGTCGGTGGTGGCGAAGTCGTAGGCGCTGGCGATGACGCTGCCGTGGCGCGAGGTCCACGTGAGCGTATTGGCGCCGGTCTCGCCGTTGCGCTGCATGCCGCGCGGAAACATCCACAGATGGGTGCCGGTATCGACCTTGTAGTCCATCGACCGGCCGGTGAAGACCTCATCGCCGGCACCGTGGTAGACGAAGCGGGTGCAGGCCGTTGCGGGGGGCGCCATGCCCAGCACGCCGACAACGAGCGTGGCACAGGCTGCCACGAGGGATCGCTTGACTGACTTCATGGACAGAGACTCCCTTTTTTGACCGTTGTGTTGACAGCAGACGGACAGATCCTAGCAACACTCCCCGGCAGCCCGAGAACACCGTTGGCAGCACCTTGCAGCAGCTGCGCCGCTGCTATGCTCGGCGCAGCCACGCCCGGCCGCCGATGTGATCGATCCCATGTCCGAATTTTCCGCCGCCTCCCCGACACTGCGCCTGCCGGCGTTCGCCCTGCTGCTGGCCGTGGGCCTGGCCGCCTGCCAGAGCGCGCCGCCTGCCGCTGCCGACCCCGACTTCGGGCTGTGCCGGGATGCCACGCTGCAGTGGGCCGTGGGCAAGGTCAACGACGAGCCGACCATCCGCCGGCTCAAGCGCGAAAGCGGCGCCGGGCTGGTCAATCCGATCGGCCCGGCCAGCATCACCACCCGCGACATCCGCAAAGACCGCCTGCGCGTGTTCGTCGATGCCAACAACGTCATCACCGCGGTGCGCTGCGAGTAACCGCACAGCTTTGCGGTGGTGCATGAAAACAGAAGGCCCGCCATCACTGGCGGGCCTTCTTGTTGCAGCCGCTGGGCGCAGCGGTCAACCCGCCCCGGTTACTGGGCCTTGGCTTCTTCAGCCTTGGCTTCTTCAGCCTTGGCTTCTTCGGCCTTGGCCTGGCTGGCCTCGGTGGTGATGCGGACCTTGACCTCATCGCTGACGGCCGGGGCGTAGGCGCCCACGCCGAAGTCGCTGCGCTTGAGGGTGGTGGTGGCATCAAAGCCGACCGACGGCACCTTCATCATCGGGTGCTCGCCGGCACCGTTGACGGTCACGTCCAGCACCACCGGCTTGGTGACGCCCTTGATGGTCAGGTCACCGGTCACGGTCAGCTTGTTGGTGCCGGCCGCCTCCACCTTGCTGCTCTTGAACGTGGCGGTCGGGAACTTGGCGGCGTCGAAGAAATCGGCGCTGCGCAGGTGCTCGTCGAACTTGGCGGTGAAGCTGTTCAGGCCCGACAGCGGCAGGGTGACTTCCACGGTCGACTTGCTCACGTCGGCGGCGTCGTACACCAGGGTGCCGTCGGCATTGCCGAAGTGTGCGGTCGGGTTGGAGAAGCCCATGTGGTTCCACTGCACCAGCACATCGGTATGGCTCGGATCGAGCTTGTAGGTACCCGACGCGACCTGGATGGCCGCCACTTCCGGGGCAGCGGCTTCGGCCGGCGCGGCGGTTTCCGTCGGAGTCGCGGCCGGGGCGGCCTGTTCGGCCGGCTTGGAGCAGGCGCTGATGGCGGCGGCCAGGGCCAGCGGGAGCAGCAGTTTGGAGAGCGTGGACATGGGAGTTTCCTTGAGGAAGAGAGAGGAACGGAGGCAGTTTCAACACGCCGGCGTCAGCGGATGTGATGACCGCCGGCGATGGAACACTTACTCGATGCGCGCGGCTTCATCGAAGGACAGGCGCGGCAAACGCGGGAACAGCCCGGACGGATCGCCATAGCCCAGGTTGACCAGGAAGTTGGACTTGATCGCGGTGCCGGCAAAGAACGCCTCATCGACCTTGGCGTTGTCGAAGCCGGACATCGGACCGGCATCCAGGCCCAGCGCGCGCGCGGCCAGGATCAGGTAGGCGCCCTGCAGGCTGCCGTTGCGGAACGCGGCCTCGTGGCGACCCTCACGCGGGCCATCGAACCAGCTCTTGGCATCGGTGTGCGGAAACAGGTACGGCAGCTTCTCGTGGAAATCCAGGTCAAACCCGATGATCGCCGTGACCGGCGCGGCCAGGGTCTTGGCCAGATTGCCTTCGGACAGCGCCGGCGCCAGCTTCTGCTTGGCCTCGGCGGATTTGACGAACACAAAGCGTGCCGGGCTGGCGTTGGCCGAGGTCGGCGCCCACTTCACCAGGTCGTACAGCGCGCGCAGCTGGCTGTCTTCAACCGGGCGGTCCTGGAACGTGTTCTGGGTGCGGGCGGTGCGGAACAGCTGGTCGAGCGCGGCATCGTTGAAGATGTCGGACATGGAAACTCCGTGGTGAATTGGCTACGGTCGTGGCGCTGGGCCGGAAAGGCCCGGACAATGACACGACGAGTGGACGCAGTGTAGAGCGCCACGACTGATGCAACACCCGGCCTTACTGAAACGAATTGATGCCAAACGCGAAACGATCGACGCTTCCCTGGACGATCACCGACGGCCGCGCCGGCAACGTCCGCCAAGCGGTCGCGTTGGCATCGGCGTTGCGTCTGGGCGGCCAGCAACGGCTGCAGCTGGAACCGCGGGCACCGTGGCGCTGGCTGGCACCGCGCTTGCTGCCCGGCGCCACGGGCGGCTTTGGTGCAGGCTTCGAGCGGATGGCCGCCGCGCAACCCGGACTGGCGATCGGCTGCGGCCGCCAGGCGGCCGGCGCGCTGCGGGTGTTGGGCCGGAATGGCACGCGCACGGTGCAGATCCTCGATCCGCGTATCCACCCGCGCCACTGGGATCTGGTGATCACCCCGGACCACGACCGCCTGCGCGGCGACAACGTGCTGACCCTGCTGGGCAGCCTGAACCCGGTCACCGACGACTGGCTGGCCTGCGGCCGCGCGGCCTTCTCCAGTTTCGAACACCTGCCCGGGCCGCGCACCGCGCTGCTGGTCGGCGGCCCCACCGACCACGCGCCGTGGCAGCAGCGCGAGATCGTGCCGCTGTTCCAGGCGCTGGCCGCGCAGGTGCGCGCCGAGGGCGGCAGCGTGCTGGCCACCACCTCGCGGCGTACCCCGCGCGCGGTGACCCAAGCGCTGCTGCACGCTTTCGACGATGTGCCGGGGGTGATCTGGAGCGATGGCGGTGACGGTTCCAATCCGTACGCCGGGCTGCTGGGCTGGGCCGACCGCGTGGTCTGCACGCCGGACTCGGTGAACCTGCTGTCCGAGGCCTGCGCCACCCGGGTGCCGGTGGGCGTGCTGCTGGGCCGGCGCGCGCAGGGACGGATGGCACGGTTCCAGCAATCGCTGGTCGAACGCGGCCGGCTGCTGGAGGGTCTGGCCGCGCTGGACGCCGACCCGGCAGACCCGATCGAACCCTTGCGCGAAACCCCGCGCATCGCCGCCGAGGTCAAGGCCCGCCTCGGCCTGTAACGGTCTTTTACAGTTTGCCTGCAAGGATGCCCCCCGATGAACCACCGTTTCCCCCTAGTGCTGGCGCTGGGTATCGCCACGCTGGCCCCAGTGGCGAACGCACAGCCGCCGACCTGCACCCCGCGCTACCCGCCGCCGACCACGATCGCGGCGATGTTCGACATGGCCGCCATCACCGCCGACACCCTCGATGCGCTGCCCGGGGTGGAGGTGGCCATCGCCGCGCGCGGCGGCCAGGACCTGCGCAGGTACGGCCTGCGCCACAGCCATCTGGCGTTTCTGGTCCGCAACGAAGCCGGGAGCTGGGATGTGCTGCACCTGCTGAACCGCTGCAAATCCGGCTCGTCGGACCTGTACCGCGAAGGGCTGGTCAATCTGCTCGGTGAAAGTGCGATCAGCACCGACCTGCGCGTGGGCATTCCCAAGCCGGCCGTGCAGGCCGCGCTCAGGCAGCTGCTGGCCGGCGAAGCCGCAGCGGCCCGCGCCCTGCACCAGCCGCGCTACAGCATGCTGGCCTGGCCCGGCGGCAGCGACTACCAGAACTCCAACCAGTGGATTCTGGAAGTGACCGCCGCGGCGATGGCGCAGGTCGAAGACGGCCGCACGCTGGGCAACCGCGACGCCGCACTGGCCTGGCTCAAGCACAAGGACTTCAGGCCCTCACGCCTGCATATCGGTCTGGGCAAACGGCTGGGGGCGCGCCTGTTCGCCGACAACGTGGCCGTCACCGATCATCCGGCCAGCGAACGCGTTTCCGGCAACTATTCGGTGGTGACGGTGGAATCGGTGTTCGATTTCCTGCACCAACACGGCGCGCTGGAGCGCGAGCTGAGCATCGCCCACCAGCGCATCGCTGCACCCGCCGCATCTTCTTCCCCGTAACCCCAGGAGAACCGCATGAAATCCCTGCTTGCCGCTACCGCCCTGACCTGCGCCCTGGCCCTGGCGCTTCCCGCATCTCCGGCGCAGGCCGGCGACGACATGACCGGCTCGCAGGCCTCGGTGCTGATCACCGGCGTGAGCGCGATGATGGTGGTGTCCGGGCCGTTGTACCTGTCGGTCACCGGCGTGCGCAGCGTGGCCGACCTGTCCAAGGCCTCCAGCAAACCGCACGAGGGCAAGCGCCGGACCAGCGCCGGGCCGCTGCCGGACATGCAGGTGAAGGACATCGCCCAGACCGCCGACGGTGGCCGCAGCGTTTCCCTGCAAGACCCGGCCAATCCGGAAAACACCGCCCTTCTGCAATGGCCGCAGCGGCAGGACAACCCGGCGGCCAACTTCGTGCCCGGCCAGACCGTGGCCTTCACCCCGAGTCCGCAGGGCGCGGGCTGGATGCTGCGCGCCGAGGACGGCGCGGTGCTGACCTTCGTGCCGACCATCGAGGCGGCCGGGGACAGCCGTACCACGACGCTGTAAGCCTCCAGGCCGGGCCACACAGCCCGGCCGGGGAAGCGGACCGCTGCGGTGAAGAGCGGTAAAGGCCGGACCGGTACAATGGCCGCCCCCTTGCGCCCGCCGGCTCCGGCGCGGCCACTCTTCCTTTCCTGTTCCGCGGCGCCTTGCGGCGTTGCCGCCTGCGCTCTGCCATGTCCCCGAATCCGCCGATCCGCTTCGCCCCGTTAACCCTCCCCTCGCTGCTGCTGGCCGTGCTGGCCATGGGCATCGTCGTGCTCGGCTCGAACGTGCTGGTGCAGTACCCGATCAACGACTGGCTGACCTGGGGCGCGTTCAGCTATCCGGTCGCGTTCCTGGTCAGCAACCTGATCAACCGCCGCTTCGGCCCGCGCGCCGCGCGCCGCGTGGCGTGGGCCGGGTTCGCGGTGGCGGTGCTGCTGTCGATCTGGATCGCCACGCCGCGCATCGCGGTGGCCTCGTGCTCGGCGTTCATCGTCGCCCAGCTGCTGGACATCACCGTGTTCGACCGGCTGCGCGCCGGCAACTGGTGGCGGGCGCCGATGGTGGCCACCACCTGCAGCGCCACGGTGGATACGGCGATCTTCTGGTCGATCGCCTTCGCCGGCTCGCAGCTGCCGTGGGTCAGCTGGGCGGCCGGTGACCTGGCGGTGAAGCTGGCCATCGGCGTGTGCCTGCTGGCCCCGTTCCGCGCCCTGCTGTGGAAGATGGCGCCGCTGCGCGGCCAGCCCGGCACCCGCTGAGCCGACCGCCCGGCAGCACCACCGGGCCAAGGAGTGAGACCTACAGCGCGGCTTTGCCCGGTTCGAACGGCAAGCCCTGGGCGATGGCCGCGGCGGTGATCGCCGCGCACGCCGCTTCGATTTCCGGGGTAGGCGCGGTGATGCGCGGCCGCCGGTCCAGCGTGCAGCGCAGCCCGGCATCGAGCAACGTGGCATGGGCGTCGTGCAGCGCCACCGCGGTAGTGCCGGGCAGCCAGCCGGCCGCGGCCAGTGCCGCGATCAGGAACGGGGTCTCGCGCGGCTCGTACAGCGCCGGATGGCCGGCCGCCTGCGCCAGCACCCCGGTCTGCAGCACGAACTCCAGATCCACCAGCCCGCCGGCGCCCTGCTTCAGATCCAGCCGCGCCGCGTCGCTGCGGTCCAGCTCGGTACGCATGCGCGCGCGCATCTTCAGCACATCGGCAAACAGCATGTCGTGGTCGCGCACCCGGCCCAGCGTGGCCGCGCGCACCTGTTCGAAATCGGCCAGCAGCGAGGGCTCGCCGGCGATCGCGCGGGCGCGCACCAGCGCCTGGTGCTCCCAGGTCCAGGCGCGCTCGCGCTGGTAGTCGGTGTAGCTGGCCAGCGAGGACACCAGCGCGCCCTTGCCGCCATCCGGGCGCAGCCGCACGTCGATGTCGTACAGGCGGCCGGCGGCGGTGACCGCGGCCAGCAGCGCCATCACCTTCTGCGCCAGCCGCGCGAACCAGCGCCCGCTTTCCAGCGGCCGGCCGCCATCACTGGCATCCACCCCGGCCGGGTGGTCGTACAGGAACACCAGATCCAGATCCGAGCCGAAGCCCAGCTCCAGCCCGCCGAGGCTGCCGTAACCGATGATCGCAAAGCGCCCGCCGGGCACTTCGCCATGCGTGGCGACCAGGTCGGCGCGGGCCATTTCCAGCACCGTCACCACCACCGCGTCGGCCAGCTGCGCCAGCTGCCGGGTGCAGTCCACCGCCGGCTGGCGGCCATCGTGGAAGGCCAGCGCCATGCGGAAGCTCAACGCCAGCCGCACCTCGTTGAGCATGCGCAGCGCCGCTTCCGGATCGTCGAGGGTCAGCGCCTGCGCGCAGGCGTCGTGCATGTCCTGCAGCTGTGGCATCGGCCCTGCCACGCGGGTATCGAGCAGCTCGTCCAGCAGCAGCGGGAAACCCACCAGACGCTCGGACAGCAGCGCGCTGCGCGCCAGCACGTTGACCAGCCGTTCCAGCGCGCTGGGCTGCTCGTCCAGCAGCGCCAGATAGCTGGTGCGGCGCAGGATCGCCTGCAGCAGGCCGAGCACGCGGCGCAGCGCGGCATCGGGCTGCGGCGAGCGGGTGGCGGCGTGCAGCAGCGCCGGCAGCACCCGGTCCAGCCGCGCCCGCGCCGCGTCGGACAGCGACTTCACCCCCAGCGACTGGGCGAACTCGCGCAAGGACTGGTCCGCGCCGGTGGCATCGGCGAAGCCGGCGTCGGCCAACACCTCGGCACTGCCGCCGCCGGGCAGCACCCGCCAGTAGCTGGCCAGCGCATCGGGCGCAGCCTGGCCCTGGCGCGGCGCCAGCAGCGCGTCGAACTCGGTGGCTACCCGCTGCCGCTGTCCGTCCAGATCGCGCAGCAGCGCCTCCCAACCGGCATAGCCCAGACCCAGCGCGATGCGTTCGCGGTCCAGCGGATCGACCGGCAGCGCGTGGGTCTGCGCGTCGCGCAGCATCTGCAGGCGGTTCTCCAGCCGCCGCAGGAAGCGGTAGGCGTCGATCAGGTCCTGGCCATCGCCGGCAGCCATCTGCCCGGCCTCGACCAGCGCGCGCAGCGCCGGCAGCAGGCGCCGTTCGCGCAGTGCCGCTTCGCGGCCACCACGGATCAGCTGCAGCGCCTGGGCCAGGAACTCGATCTCGCGGATGCCGCCCGGGCCGCGCTTGATGTCGTCCAGCCGGTCCTTGCGCGCGACCTCGGCGGTGATCGCGGCCTTCATCTCGCGCAGGCCGTCGAGCGCGGTGAAATCCAGATAGCGGCGATAGACGAACGGCCGCAGCGTCTGCAGCCACGCCTCGCCGGCGGCGATATCGCCGGCCACCGCGCGCGCCTTGATCCACGCATAGCGCTCCCAGTCGCGGCCCTCGCGCTGGAAATACTGGTCCATCGCGGCAAATGACAACGCCACCCGTCCGGCGCTGCCGAACGGGCGCAGGCGCAGATCGACGCGATGGCAGAAGCCTTCGGCGGTGGTTTCATCCAGCAGCCGTGCCAGCCGCTGGCCGAGCCGGGCGAAATACTCCTCGGCCGCCAGCGGGCGGGCGCCATCAGACTCGCCTCCTTCCGGGTAGGCATAGACCAGATCGATATCGGAGGAGAAATTCAGCTCGCCGCCACCGAGCTTGCCCAGCCCGAACACCACCAGCCGCTGCACGCTGCCATCGGCGGCACGGACCACGCCATGGCGCTGGGCGAACTCCTGCTCCAGCGCGGCCAGTGCCAGCTGCAGGCAGTCCTCGGCCAGCGCGGTGGCACCGGCCAGCGTCGCCTCCACCTCGTCCAGACCGAGCAGATCGCGCCAGACCAGGGCGGTGGAAACCGCCGCGCGGTAGCGGCGCAGCCGGGTCGGCCAGGCGCTGGACTGCAGCGGGTCCAGCACCGGTGGCGGCAGCGGCACAGCGGCGCCGTCGGCCAGCCAGCGCAGCAGTTCCGGCTGCCGGCACAGGGTGTCGATGGCGAAATCGCTGGCCACCGCCAGCTGTCGCAGGCCGGCGTCGAAGGCGGCCGAGGGCGGCCAATGCGACGGATCAGGGACAGCCAGCCGCAGGCGGGCCAGGGCGCGGTCGACGACCGGAAGGACGGATTCAGGCAATGCGGGGGCGATTGGACTCATGCGCCAATTCTGGCATCCGCTGCCAACTGCGGTCGCGATCTGCCGCGAAAAGACAATAAAAAAGCCCGCTGGCAGCGAACTGCCAGCGGGCTTTGCTCCCTCCCCCACGTCGGGATGCAGGGCGATCGTGCGGGGATCGGAAGCAACTTGCACGCTGCAGTGCAAAACAATACCCGGCAGTACAGAAGCATTCCGGCGGCCCGCGCCATCCCACCAAGGTCGGACAACATCCCCGCGTCCGATCCGCGATAATCCCGTGTCCCCTACGAAAACTTGTCGTCATGTCTGTCGAACGTATTCTCGACGCGCGTCTGCGTGACCGCGTGGTTTCTGCCGAAGCCGCTGCCGCCCTGATCCAGCCGGGCGAAACTGTTGCCATGAGCGGTTTCACCGGCTCCGGCTATCCCAAGGCCGTGCCGCTGGCGCTGGCCAAGCGCATCGAACAGGTGCATGCCGACGGCCTGCCGTTCCAGATCAAGCTGCTGACCGGCGCCTCGACCGCACCGGAGCTGGATGGCGCGCTGGCCAAGGCCGACGGCATCGCCATGCGCATGCCGTTCCAGAGCGATCCCGATGCCCGCACGCGCATCAACGAAGGCAAGCTCGACTACATCGACATCCACCTCAGCCACGTCGCCCAGCATGTCTGGTTCGGCTTCTATGGCGAGATCGACACCGCGGTGATCGAGGTCTCGGCGATCCGCGAGGACGGCTCGCTGGTGCCGTCCACCTCGGTGGGCAACAACAAGACCTGGCTGGACCTGGCCAAGAAGGTGATCATCGAGGTCAACGACTGGCAGCCGGCCGGCGTCGATGGCATGCACGACATCTACTACGGCACCGCGCTGCCGCCGCACCGCAAGCCGATCCCGCTGGTCAGCGCCAACGACCGCATCGGCGACACCTCGCTGCACTGCGATCCGGACAAGATCGTCGCGGTGGTGCGTACCCACGGCCCGGACCGCAACAGCCCGTTCAGCCCGATCGATGCCACCAGCGAGATGATCGCCGCGCACCTGATCGACTTCCTCAAGCACGAGGTCAAGCAGGGCCGGTTGCCGGCCAACCTGCTGCCGCTGCAGTCCGGCGTGGGCAACATCCCCAACGCGGTGCTGGCCGGGCTGGCCAAGAGCGGTTTCCGCGACCTGGCCGCCTTCACCGAGGTGATCCAGGACGGCATGCTCGACCTGCTCAAGTCCGGCGTGCTCAGTTACGCCTCGTGCACCGGCTTCGCGCTGAGCCCGGAAGCCAACGAGGAGTTCAAGCGCAACATCGATTTCTACCGCCAGCGCATCATCATGCGCACACAGGAGATCTCCAACCATCCGGAACTGGTGCGCCGCCTGGGCTGCATCGGCATGAACGGCATGATCGAGGTGGACATCTACGGCAACGTGAATTCCACCCACGTGATGGGCAGCCGCATCATGAACGGCATCGGCGGCTCCGGCGACTTCGCCCGCAACGGCTTCCTGTCCACGTTCCTGAGCCCGTCCACGGCCAAGAACGGCACCATCTCGGCGATCGTGCCGATGGCCAGTCACGTCGACCACACCGAGCACGACGTGTCGATCATCGTCACCGAACAGGGCCTGGCCGACCTGCGCGGCCTGACCCCGCGCAAGCGCGCCCGCGTGCTGATCGACAACTGCGCGCATCCGGATTTCCGCGACCAGCTCAACGATTATTTCGACCGCGCCAGCCGCGACAGCTACGGCAAGCACACTCCGCACCTGCTGCCCGAAGCCTTGTCCTGGCACCAGCGCTGGCTCGACACCGGCAGCATGAAGGGCTGAGTCCTTTCAGCGCGCTTCAACTAAAAAGCCCGGCGCAACGCCGGGCTTTTCGTTTCTGGCAAAGACCGCAGATCGCGCTCAGACCGCCGTTCTGTCCTTGATGGTAGTGCTGGGGCCATTGCCCTTGACGCTGGTGATGCCCGCTTCGCGTGCCGCCTGCGAGGCATACAGCTGGCTGCTGCCGATCACCTGGTGATTGGCGGCCTTGAGATTGAAGTGGTAGCGCCCGTCGCTGGCGGTCTTGCGCTCGTAGCGCGCCTCGTCGGGGCTGTTGTGCTGCACCGAGGCGATACCGTTCTCGGCCGCGGTCCGCGTGCTGTAGCGCTCGCTGGTGAGGATCACCTCGGCGTTGCCCGCCTTGAGCACGAAATAGAACTGGCCGTCACTGCTCTTGTCCAACTCGTACCAACCTGCCATCGCAATTCCCCCGCGTTGAGGATGAGGCCGGCTCCCGGCCCCCGCGCTGCCGCAGGCAGGGCGGAAGGTCCGGACAACCGGACACGGCGGCGATCAGCCACCGCCACCGCGCAGCCGACTCTACCTCAATCCTCCTGCCGCTCCAGCCAGGCCAGCTTGCGCTCGCGCGGCAACTGTTTGATCTGCCATTCCGCGCGCGAGGCGGCGGAGCGGTCGGCATAGGGGCGGCTGGCCAGGATCCGCAGCGGTGGATGCGCGCGGGTGTAACGCGCGCCCTTGCCGGCGCGGTGCGCCTGGAAGCGCGCCTCCACATCGGTGCTGATACCCGCGTAGTAGCTGCCGTCACGGCATTCGAGCAGATACAGGAACCAGCTGGCGGTGCGCACAGGCGTTGCAGGCCTACATCACAGGCTGGCGGCGTCGGCGATCTTGCACATGCCCGCGCCCACGGCCTTGTTCGAGGTCATCTGCCCGCCCTTGGTGCTGAATCGCACTTCCACGCGCACGCTGCCATCGTCCTGGCGGCGCACGGTGGTGCGCAGTGGCACGGTGGCGCCGCCCCCGCCGGTGACCGGATTTTCCGCGGCGATATAGCCGGTGCGCTCGTTCGGGTAGATGCCGACCATGCCTTCGGCCTCGATCGCGGCCACCGTCTTGGCGAAGACTTCCGCATAGCCCAGGCCTTCGTGGTCGGTCGAGGCCAGGAACTGCTTGCCGGAGCTGAAACCGCCGGTCACCGACAGGTTCTGCAGGCAACCACTGCCCGAATCCTCGACCGGCTTCCTGGCGGCCACCGCCATCGCCGGAACCAGCGCCATTGCCAACACCACACTGCACATACGGGTACGCATCACTTCCTTCTCCCTGGAACGGTGAACTGATCGGCTTCCTGCCGGGGGAGGTCCGTTGTCCCATCGCCACAGCAGACCGGAAGCCTCGCGCCTCCGGCTGCGTAAACTACTGCGGCAGGCTCCCGTGCACCAGTAGGGACGTCACACAAGGCTCAGGCCGCCGCCTCCAGCTGCACGCGCCGGCGCGCACGCACCGCCTCGGCCAGACGCTCCAGCACCTGCACGGTGCTGTCCCAGTCGATGCAGCCATCGGTGATGCTCTGCCCATAGACCAGCGGCTGGCCTTCGATAAGCTCCTGGCGCCCGGCAACCAGATGGCTTTCGATCATCACCCCGACGATGCGCTGCTCGCCCGCTTCCACCTGCATCGCGACGTCATCGATCACCTTGGGCTGGTTCTCCGGCTTCTTGCTGCTGTTGGCATGGCTGGCATCGATCATCAACCGCGCCGGCAGCTGCGACTTGGCCAGCACGTCGCCGGCGGCCTGCACACTGGCGGCGTCGTAGTTCGGGGCCTTGCCGCCGCGCAGGATCACATGGCAGTCCGGGTTGCCCTGGGTGGCGACGATGGCGGTGCCGCCCTCCTTGGTCACCGACAGGAAGTGGTGCGGGTGCGAGGCCGCGCCGACCGCATCGGCAGCGATCTTCACATCACCGGTGGTGCCGTTCTTGAAACCCACCGGGCACGACAGCCCCGAGGCCAGCTCGCGGTGCACCTGGCTTTCGGTGGTGCGCGCGCCGATCGCGCCCCACGCCACCAGATCGGCGATGTACTGCGGCGAGATCACGTCCAAAAACTCCACGCCGGCCGGCAGACCAAGGCGGTTGATATCACGCAGCAGGCCGCGCGCCACGCGCAGGCCCTTGTTGATGTTGAAGCTGCCATCCAGGTCCGGATCGTTGATCAGGCCCTTCCAGCCCACCGTGGTACGCGGCTTTTCGAAGTACACGCGCATGACGATCTCGAGTTCACCACTGAGCGCATCGCGCAGCGGACGCAGGCGCTGGGCGTATTCCATTGCCGCCACCGGATCGTGGATCGAGCAGGGGCCCACCACCACCGCGAGCCGGTCGTCCTGGCCGTGCAGGATGCGGTGCAGCGCGGCGCGGGCATCGGCCACGGTCTGCGAGGCCTGTTCATCGCAGGGCAGCAACGCCAGCAACTGCGCCGGCGAGGTCAGCGGTTCAAGTTTGCGGATGCGAAGATCGTCGGTGTGGGGGGGCATGGGGGTCTCCAGTTCAATACGAGTGAATGGTTCTGCCCCAGCGTGGCGGCATGAAAAAAGCCGCCAGGTTCGCTGGCGGCTTTTCGGGAATGCATCTGAAAGTTTCTTCAGGGTGAGCGCAGTCCTTCCTCCGCCAGCGGCTTGGGAAAGTAATACCAGAAGTAAAAGCTGGCGCGGGCTGCGTTCATGGGGAGCATTGATAACACGGTTTTTTGTGCGATGCGACAGTTTCAGGGGCAACGGACACCTTGGGTCCGGCACCATCGTGTTCTTCTCCGCAGGATCTATCTTCATAAAGCAGCAGCGATAAGAAGTTCACCGCAACGGGGGCATACTGCACCGCCGCTCACCGCGTTCCTGACCGCTGCGATGAACAACGACACCACGGGATTGCTGCAGATCGCCTGCCCGCACTGCCATGCCATCAACCGCGTCCCCGGCGCGCGCCTGGGACAGGCACCGGCCTGCGGGCGATGCCACCGGCCGCTGTTCACCGCCACGCCGCTGGCGTTGAACAGCGCCGCGTTCGAGGCCCATGCCAGCCGCTCGCAGATTCCGCTGCTGGTGGATTTCTGGGCGGGCTGGTGCGGCCCGTGCCGGCAGATGGCGCCGGAGTTCACCAAGGCGGCCGCGCAGCTGGAACCACGCATGCGCCTGGGCAAAGTCGATACCGAGGCCGAACCGGCGATCGCCTCCCGCTTCGGCATCCGCAGCATCCCGACCATGGTGTTGATCCAGGGCGGTCACGAGATCGCACGCCAGTCCGGCGCGATGCCCGCCAGCAGCATCGTGCAATGGGCCAGCGCGCAGCTGCGCGGCTGACGCGGCGGCAACCGCACAGCGCAGACAAAACAAAACCCCGCCTCGCGGCGGGGTTTTGCGTACATCAGCAGCGGTGAGGCTGCGGCGGACTTAGAAGTCCATACCGCCCATGCCACCCATGCCGCCCATGCCACCGGCGCCCATGGCCGGCTCGTCCTTCTTCGGCGCCTCGGCCACCATCGCTTCGGTGGTGATCATCAGGCCGGCGATCGAGGCGGCGTTCTGCAGGGCCGAACGGGTCACCTTGGTCGGATCCAGGATGCCGAACTCGATCATGTCGCCAAACTCGCCGTTGGCGGCGTTGTAACCGAAGTTGCCCTTGCCTTCCTTGACCTTGTTGACGATCACGGACGGCTCTTCACCGGCGTTGGCGACGATTTCGCGCAGCGGCGCTTCCATCGCACGCAGCGCGATCTGGATGCCGTGGTTCTGGTCTTCGTTGTTGCCCTTCAGACCGGCCAGCGCGGCAACCGCACGCACCAGCGCCACACCGCCGCCCGGGACCACACCTTCTTCCACCGCCGCACGGGTCGCGTGCAGGGCGTCATCGACGCGGTCCTTCTTTTCCTTCATTTCGATTTCGGTCGAGGCACCGACCTTGATCACGGCCACGCCGCCGGCCAGCTTGGCCACGCGTTCCTGCAGCTTCTCGCGGTCGTAATCGGAGGAGGTGTCCTCGATCTGGGTCTTAATCTGGCCAACACGGGCCTCGATGGCGGCGACATCACCGGCGCCGTCGATGATCGTGGTGTTCTCCTTGGAGACCTGCACCTTCTTGGCGCGGCCCAGGTCCTTGATCGTGGCCTTGTCCAGCGACAGGCCCACTTCCTCGGAGATCACGGTGCCGCCGGTCAGCACGGCCATGTCTTCCAGCATCGCCTTGCGACGGTCGCCGAAGCCCGGGGCCTTGACGGCCACGACCTTGACGATGCCGCGGATGGTGTTGACCACCAGGGTCGCCAGCGCTTCGCCTTCGATGTCCTCGGCGATGATCAGCAGCGGCTTGCCGGCCTTGGCGACGCCTTCCAGCACCGGCAGCAGGTCACGCACGTTGGAGATCTTCTTGTCGTGCAGCAGCACGAACGGATCGTCCAGATCGGCGGTCTGCGCCTGCTGGTTGTTGATGAAGTACGGCGACAGGTAGCCGCGGTCGAACTGCATGCCTTCCACCACGTCCAGCTCGTTCTCCAGACCCGAGCCTTCCTCGACGGTGATCACGCCTTCCTTGCCGACCTTCTTCATCGCTTCGGCGATGATGTTGCCGATCGACTCGTCCGAGTTGGCCGAGATGGTACCGACCTGGGCGATGGCCTTGTCGTCAGCGGTCGGCTTGGAGATGTTCTTCAGCTCGGCGACGGCGGCAACCACGGCCTTGTCGATACCGCGCTTGAGGTCCATCGGGTTCATGCCGGCGGCCACAGCCTTGGCGCCTTCACGGATCAGGGCCTGGGCCAGCACGGTGGCGGTGGTGGTGCCGTCACCGGCATCGTCGTTGGTGCGGGAAGCGACTTCCTTCACCATCTGCGCGCCCATGTTCTCGAACTTGTCAGCCAGTTCGATCTCCTTGGCCACGGACACACCGTCCTTGGTGATGGTCGGGGCGCCGAAGCTCTTTTCGAGCACGACATTGCGGCCCTTCGGGCCCAGGGTGGCCTTGACGGCATTGGCGAGCGTGTTGACGCCGCGCACCATGCGCGAACGGGCGTCTTCACCGAAACGGATGTCTTTAGCTGCCATGTGCTGTTACCTCAGTAAATATAAGAGTGTCTGGGGGTGGATCAGGTGGGAAGACGCGCTCAGCCGACGATGGCGAGGATGTCGTCTTCGCGCAGGACCTTGTACTCGACGCCATCGGCCTTGTAGGTCGAACCGGCGTACTGGCCGTAGATGACCTTGTCACCAACCTTCAGCGACGGCGCACGCACCGAGCCGTTGTCCAGCGGCTTGCCCGGGCCCACGGCCACGACTTCACCCTTGGTGGACTTTTCCTTGGCCGAATCCGGGATCAGGATGCCGCCGGCGGAAACTTCCTCGGCTTCGATCGGCTTGACCACAACGCGGTCGTGAAGCGGCTTGATGCTCATGAAAAGACCTCTTAAGTTATTGATTGGCCTGAAAACTTCGGCGGAACCCGACCGCTTTGCCGGCGATATAGGTGCCACGCGTAAAAACGCCCGTCGAACGGGCATGACTGCGAGATGGGGCCCGCCCGGAGGCTTTCAAGGGCTGCAAGAAAAAAATGGCGCGGCCCGGGGGACAAGCGGGCCACGCCATAGCAAGAGAGAAATCGCCGCCCGGCCGCAGGGCTGGACTGCTTCTTGAATATCAGGGGTAGCGGGACCCGTGGACCGAACCGTGGGTCACGCCCGCCGGCGACACTGCATCACAGCAGATGGCAGGACGCACAGCCCCTGGCACTTTCCGCCCTGCGGATTTTGCTGCGCAGTACAGGGTTCGGATAGGCCGGCAGCGCGATGGCCGCGAGGATGGTAAGGATCGCCACCACCATCAACTCGATCAGCGTGAATCCCCGTGCGGTGCGTCGTTTCCGGAAGCCGCCTCCTGTTGCGTGCCAACCAGCGGTGCATACGTCACCCAACGGCGCCAGTCGCCAGTGATCCGGCCTTTCATCGCAGGTGAAACACGCCTACAGAAACTGTGACTTGCCGCAACATGCAAGCGGTGACAACGGTATTGGAACTCCTCTTTGAAAGTGGGGGCGACGCTTCTGCGACAATGCCCGCATGGACGTAAGACTGGTCTTTTGCACCTGCCCGGACACTGTGACTGCGCAATCGCTGGCCCGCCACCTGGTGGAGCAGCGGCTGGCCGCCTGCGTGAACTTGTTGCCGCCGATGCAGTCTGTGTACCGCTGGCAGGGACAGATCGAGCAGGCGCAGGAGGTGCAGCTGCTGATCAAGACCTGCGCCGAGCGGCTGGACGCCCTGTCCGCTGCTATCGTCCAGCAGCACCCCTATGAATTGCCGGAGATCCTGGTGGTCTCCCCGGACGCCGGCCTGCCGGCGTATCTGGACTGGATCCGGGCCCAGACCCGGGAGGAAACCTGATCGATGATGTTGTTCCAACGTTTGACCGCGCTGTGCCTGCTGTCCCTGTGCGCCCTGCCCGCCCTGGCCCTGGATGAAAAGGACCTGCTGCCGGTCGACCAGGCCTTCGTCCTGAAGGCCGAGGCCGGCAGCCGCGAGCGGATCGAGCTGCGCTGGGACATCGCCCCGGGCTACTACCTCTACCGCCACCGCACCAGCGTCAAGGCCGGCCCCGGCTTTACCGCCGGCGCCTTGCAGATGCCCGCCGGCGAGAAGAAGTACGACCAGTTCTTCGGCGATGTGGAGACCTACCACCGGCAGCTGCGGGCCACCCTGCCGGGCACGGCCGAGTCCGGCGCGGACAGCGTGACCCTGGAAGTGCGCTACCAGGGCTGCGCCGATGCCGGGGTGTGCTATCCACCGCAGAAACGCAGCATCGAGGTGAAACTGCCCGGCGCCGCCGCATCCAGCGCCGCTGCCGGGTCCGGCGCGCCCCTGTTCAACCCGCTGGCGCGCAACACCGGCGGCCTGAAGCTGCCCGGCGCGGCGGCGGCACAGGAGCTGCCGCTGCCGTCGGAACAGGCCTTCGGCTTTGAAGCCATCGTCGATGACGGCAACCGCCTGCTGCTGCGCTTCTCGCCGGCGCCCGGCTATTACCTGTATCGCGACCGCACCTCGCTGGCGCTGGAAGGCGCTGCGGGCATCCGCACCGGCAAGCCGCAATGGCCGGCCGGCCAGCCCTACCGCGACGAGCACTTCGGCAATGTCGTGGTCTATTTCGACCAGGTCGAGGTGCCGGTACCTCTGCGCCGCGAGCGCGCCGAGGCCACCAGCGCCACCCTGGTGGCCACTTTCCAGGGCTGCCAGACCGATGGCATCTGCTATCCGCCGATGACCCGGCGCGTGCGCCTGTCGCTGCCGGCCGGTAGGGTCTCGCCCCGCGAGGAGGCGGTCGTCGCACCGCTGGTGATCCCGCCGCTGCCCAGCGGACAGAAGGCCGCGCCGGCCGCGGCCCTCGACCCCACGCCACCGCAGCAGGCAGAAGCCGGCGCACCGCAGCCGCTGGTGATGCGCCCCAATGCCGACCCGGGTACCGGCGCCCTTTCACTGGACGCCTCGGCCGACAACAGCCTGCGCAGCCAGCCACCGGGCACCACCGCACGCCCGGCGCTGCTGGGGATCCTGGCGCTGGCGCTGCTCGGGGGCCTGGTCCTGAATCTGATGCCCTGCGTGCTGCCGGTACTGTCGCTGAAGGTGCTGGGGCTGGCGCAGAGTGGCGAAAGCCGCCTGCACGCGCGCCGTCATGCCCTCTGGTACACGCTCGGGGTGCTGGTCGCCTTCAGCGCGATCGGTGCGCTGGTGCTGGCGCTGCGGGCAGCCGGCCAGGCGGCGGGCTGGGGCTTCCAGCTGCAGCATCCGTGGTTCATCGCCACCCTGGTCTATCTGATGTTCGCGGTCGGCCTGAGCCTGTCGGGCGTGTTCACGCTTGGCGGCCGTCTCGGCGGCGTCGGCCAGTCGCTGGCCCACCGCAGCGGGGCGGCCGGTGATTTCTTCACCGGCGTACTGGCCTGCGTGGTGGCCAGTCCGTGCATCGCCCCGTTCATGGGCCCGGCACTGGCCTATGCCTTCACCGCCCCGCCGCTGCTGGCGATGCTGGTGTTCCTGGCCCTGGGCCTGGGACTGGCGCTGCCGTTCCTGCTGATCGGCTTCGTCCCGCGCCTGGCACGGCGCCTGCCCAAGCCCGGGGCATGGATGGAAACCTTCAAGCAGGTGCTGGCCTTCCCGATGTATTTCACCGCGATCTGGCTGCTGTGGGTGCTGGGCAAGCAGCGCGGCATCGACGCGGTGGCGCTGCTGCTGGCGGGTGCGACATTGCTGGCGCTGGGTCTGTGGTGGTTCGAGCGCAGCCGCTGGCACAGCCGCCACGCGGGCATGGCGCTGGGCGCGCTGATCGTACTGGCCGCGCTGGCTCCGGTCTGGGCCGTGACCCGTCTCGCTCCGCCGGCGGCGCAGGCCACCAGCGAAGGCGCCGTGGCGTATTCGCCGGAAATGCTCGACCGCCTGCGCGCCGACAACCGCGTGGTGCTGGTCAACATGACCGCCGACTGGTGCGTGACCTGCAAGGCCAACGAGCGCAACGTGCTGGACCGTGACGCCTTCCGCGACACCCTCAAACGCCTGGATGCGGTGTATATGCGCGGCGACTGGACCAATGTCGACCCGCAGATCAGCGCCTTCCTCGAGCAGCACAAGGCCGTGGGCGTACCGCTGTACGTGGTCTACGGCCCGGGCGCGCCGCCGCGGGTGCTGCCCACCGTACTGACCCAGGCCGTCGTCGAAGACGCGCTGCTGCGGGCGGCCCGCTGAGATGCGCCGGCCGGCCTGGCCCGTGGTCATCGCCCTGGCCGCCGCGGCCGGTACCGGCGCCGGGCTGTGGCTGACCAGGCCCGGGACCGATCCCCTTCCGTCGCCACCGCCCTTGCCGGCAGCACCGCCGGCGGTGTACGCCGCCGTCCCAGGCGACGCGATGCCGGCACTGACGCTGCCGGACCTGGACGGCATGCCCACCCCACTGCCCGGGCGGTTCCTTGGTCGCCCCCTGCTGATCAACGTCTGGGCCAGCTGGTGCGCACCGTGCATCGAGGAAATGCCGGAACTGGCACGCTTTGCCGCCCAACATGCCGACAATGGCCCGCAGGTGCTCGGCCTGGCCCTGGACAGCCCCGAGGCCGTGCTCGACTTCCTGGGCAATGTGCCGGTGTACTACCCGATCGTGCTCGACACACCGGGACCGGCCGACGCCAGCGTCAGGCTTGGCAACACCCGAGGGCTGCTGCCCTACAGCGTGCTGGTCGATGCGCAGGGGCGCATCGTCAGGCAGAAACTCGGCCCGTTCAAAGCCGGCGAGATCGAGCGCTGGGCACAGCTGCCCTGAGCGATGGGGCCGCCTGGCGGCGATCGTCGGCGAACAGGCCGACTTCCCGCAGATTCGTAATCCGGGTGATCGCGCCGTTGACGCCTGCACCCTGCGCTCTGCCTGCCGCAGCGTCTGCCGGGAGTACCACGGCGTGGCCACCAGAAAAATTCAAACAAACGATTAAAACGAAGCTAATTTCGTCGAACTGGACAGCATCGCCAGCTTCCCTCACACTGCCGCCCTTTCCTGCCAACCCTGCGGCCCATGGCAAAACTGCTGGTCCTTCACGGCCCCAACCTGAATCTGCTGGGTACGCGCGAACCCGAGGTCTACGGCAGCGCGACGCTGGCCCAGATCGACGCCGCGCTGATGACGCAGGCGCAGCAGGCCGGGCATGCGACCGAGCACCTGCAGTCCAATGCCGAACATGTGCTGGTGGACCGGGTGCAGGCCGCCCGTACCGACGGTACCGCCTTCATCCTGATCAATCCGGCCGCCTTCACCCACACCTCGGTGGCACTGCGCGATGCGCTGGCCGCCGTGGCGATCCCTTTTATCGAGATCCACCTGTCCAACCCGCACAGCCGCGAGCCATTCCGCCACCACAGCTATCTGAGCGACAAGGCGGTGGGGGTGATCTGCGGCTTTGGCGCGGACAGCTACCGCTACGCCATGGACGCCGCCCTGCAGCGGCTCTGACCCTTTTCCACGGAACCGCGTGGCGCCTGACGCCCACGGTTTCGAACACCACCCAACGAGGTATTCAATGGACCTGCGCAAAATCAAGAAACTGATCGACCTGCTGGAAGAGTCGAATCTGGCCGAGATCGAGATCAAGGAAGGCGAAGAGTCCGTGCGCCTGTCGCGCACCCCGGTGGCCGGCTATGCCGCCCCGGCGCCGGCTCCGGTCTACGCCGCCCCGGCACCGGCCGCGGCCATGCCGATGAGCGGCCCGACCGAGGCCTCCACCGGCGGTACCGCCAAGCCGGGCAACGCCCTGCCGGACGGACACGTGCAGCGCGCGCCGATGGTCGGCACCTTCTATGCCTCGTCCTCGCCGGACAAGCCGGCCTTCGTCAGCGTCGGCCAGCAGGTCAAGGCCGGCGAGACCCTGGCCATCATCGAGGCGATGAAGATGTTCAACCCGATCGAAGCCGAAGTCGCCGGTACGGTCGTGGCGATCCTGGGTGAGAACGGCCAGCCGGTCGAGTTCGACCAGCCGCTGTTCGTGATCGCCTGAGGCGCCGGCCATGCTCGACAAGGTCGTTATCGCCAACCGGGGTGAGATCGCGCTGCGTATCCTGCGCGCCTGCCACACCCTGGGCATCCGCACGGTCGCGGTGCATTCCACCGTTGACCGCAACCTCAAGCACGTGGCCATGGCCGACGAGTCGGTCTGCATCGGCCCGGCCCCGTCCACGGACAGCTACCTCAACATCCCGGCGATCATCGCCGCGGCCGAGGTCACCGACGCCCAGGCCATCCATCCCGGCTACGGCTTTCTCTCCGAGAACGCCAACTTCGCCGAACGCGTGGAAGAGTCCGGCTTCATCTTCATCGGTCCCAGGGCGGACACCATCCGCCTGATGGGCGACAAGGTCGAAGCCATCCGCGCGATGAAGGCCGCCGGCGTGCCGTGCGTGCCCGGTTCGGGCGGCCCGCTGGGCGAAGACCCGGCCACCAACGTCAAGATCGCCCGCGAGATCGGCTATCCGGTCATCGTCAAGGCGGCCGGCGGCGGCGGTGGCCGCGGCATGCGCGTGGTCCATACCGAGGGCGCGCTGGTCAACGCCATCGCCACCACCAAGCAGGAAGCCAAGGCCGCGTTCGGCAACGACATGGTCTATATGGAGAAGTTCCTGGAAAACCCGCGCCACGTGGAGATCCAGGTGCTGGCCGACGGCCAGGGCAACGCCATCCATCTGGGCGAACGCGACTGCTCGATGCAGCGCCGCCACCAGAAGGTGGTGGAAGAAGCGCCGGCGCCGGGCATCACCCCGGAACTGCGTGCGGAAATCGGCAAGGTCTGCGTGGAAGCCTGCATCCGCATCGGCTACCGCGGCGCCGGCACCTTCGAATTCCTGTTCGAGAATGGCCGCTTCTACTTCATCGAGATGAACACCCGCATCCAGGTGGAGCATCCGGTGACGGAGATGATCACCGGGATCGATCTGGTCGCCGAGCAGCTGAAGATCGCCGCCGGCCACAAGCTGTCGATCAAGCAGAGCGACATCCAGATCAATGGCCACGCCATCGAGTGCCGGATCAACGCCGAGGACCCGGAAACCTTCTTCCCGTGCCCCGGCACCATCACCGGTTTCTACCCGCCGGGCGGCCCGGGCGTGCGCGTGGACACGCACATCTACGGCGGCTACCGCGTGCCGGCCAACTATGACTCGATGATCGGCAAGCTGATCGTGCACGGCCCGGACCGCGACACCGCCATCGCCCGCATGCGGGTGGCACTGAGCGAGATGGTGGTGGACGGGATCAAGACCAACGTGGCCCTGCAGCAGCGCATCATGCGCGACAAGGGCTTCCAGGCCGGTGGACAGAACATCCACTACCTGGAAAAGCGGCTGGCCGAGCGCAAGAACCAGTCCATCGCGCTGACCTGATCAGCGCATGGCGACAGGGAAAAGGCGGGGTAACCCGCCTTTTTCTTTGCCTGCGATCCGCTGCCGGCTACTGCGCGCCGGTATCGGCGGCGGTGATCGCACTGCCCTTGACCGGCTCCACGCCCAGCGGCGAGGTCGGATCGACAATCATCACCGTTTCGGTCGAGCCGTCGGGCCATACGATCTGGAAGGTGCTGCCGGCCGGCAAGGTCGAAAACGGCGTGCCGCTCTGCGCGCGGTAGACCGCCGCCGCCTGGCTGGCGCCGGCACGACGGGCGTCGGCGTCGGCCTTCACCGAGGTCAGCTTGACCTGGGACAGGTTCCGGTAGCGGCTTTCATAGGTGTCTATCAGCAGCACCCCGACTGCGCCGGCCGAGTAGGCCACGAACAGGACGACCCAGATCCAGAACTTGGCACCGCGCAGAAAACGACGGTAATTCATCGCGCACCTCCCCGCGCCTTGCGCAGGTAACTGACCAATTCGTTCATTTTCTCAACACCTTGCCGCGGTACCGCGGCATCA